>JAGHTR010000033.1 GCA_018065205.1 Candidatus Colicola caccequi | reverse complement strand
ATTGTATCGACAGATATTGAAAATATATAAACTAAAATAATAACTAAAAACAAACTATTATGAAAAACAAAATTCGTTTTTTGGCAATGATGCTGATAGGTGTCTTGCTGAGTGTTAACCAAGTATGGGGTGCAGATATCATTATTGACATTGATTTTACGTCAAGTGAAGATATCCCCTCGGATTTTCCCACAGCATCATCAGATAATGTAACATCTGGGACTTATACATTTGGAGATTACGATTTCTCTTTTAGTTGCAAGACTGCTGTGTATTATGGCACACCTGATAATGGCAAAACTCATTGTTTATTCATTGGTAAATGTGGCGCTACAGAAGATAATGCATCTGTAATAACATTTCCCGCTATTGCCAATTACAAATTATCAGAAGTAACTTTAACGGCAACAGCAGGAGGAAGTCAGAATGTGGGAATGTCCATTCGTTCTGATTGGAATAATATCGTTACGGGGGGCTCTTCCTGGACGTACGTACAATCAGACTCAAAAACTTGGACCTTAACAGGAACCGAAGACAACACTTCATACAAATTGTACATATCCCGTGTATTGGGTTCTAATACGTATAATTCACAAATAGCCTCTCTTCAACTTACCTATACATCTTCCACTCCACCGGTCACTTATACGGACTATTTAACGGACTGTGCGGCGCCGGTGTCTCCAGAGATTACAACTCAGCCGGCAGATCAGAACTACATGCTGGGGGCTGAACCTACTGCAATGAGTGTGGAGGCAACGATAAGTTCGGGTGGTCTCACCTATCAATGGCAATCATCAACAGATGACGGCACTAATTGGAGTGACATTGTTGGTGCGACAAGTTCAACTTATACTATTCCTTCCACCAATACACCTGGTTGCGCAAAGTATCGTTGTATAGTAGGCAATTCTGCAGGAGGTGATCCTGTCACTTCCAACGCTGCTACAGTTACTATAACCGGTTGGTATTTATATAGCAACTTTGGTGACGGGACGAATTGGACAGATGCACAAATGAGTTGGCAAAACGATATCGCCAGTATTCAAGTTAATTTGCCCAAGGAGGTTAATCGCAGTTTCAAAATTAAGTTGAAACAATGTGGTGATAGGTACTATGGGGCACAAAATGAAAGCAATAATATTACGCAAACTACTTCTGTATTCGGATGGCAATTAACAACAGATAAAACAGGTTATGATGTTAATATTACGACTGCTGCACGAGGCAATTATACTATTCGAGTTAGGACCAATGATGCCAAGATGGATGTTACTTATCCGACGGCATATACCATCACTTTCCATAGTGGTGGTGCAGATGGAGGAACAGCCGTTTCACCTGTTGGCAACTTAGCAATCGGAGACGATGTAGTATTACCAGCCAACACTTGGACTAAGACTAATAGTGTATTCGCGGGCTGGGCAACAGAAGAACACGGAGCCGTTGTTTATGCCGGCCAAGGCACAGTAACTAACCTACAAGGCAATATGAACTTGTATGCAGTATGGAGTGCCACAAGATATACGGTCACTTTTGATGCTGCAGAAGGTCAAGTGTCTCCCAATATGGCTACACAGGCCATTACCGGAGGTTCGGTGGCATTGCCAACTCCCACACGTGAAGGATATGAGTTCACCGGATGGTATAATGGTGCCCAAAAGATAGATGGCATATACTATATTCCAACTGCTGATGTAACCTTGACAGCACACTGGGCTGACTTGGCAATAGATTGGTATTTGAAGGGCAGTTTTGATGGTTGGGGAACAGGAATACGATTCCAGAAAAAGCCGGGTGAGACAGGAAATATCGCATACGCAACTATTTATTTAACATCCAATATTGATGAGTTTAAATTATATAATTCCACGTATGTTTACTATAAAGGATACTATCAAGGAAACATTACTCGTGATAACTGCACCAATTGGAAATTAAACCACAATAATTCGGGTGATAATGTTAAACTTACTATTGATGGCGCCGGATACTATGTATTCAAATTAAATTACTCCGAAAGTGAGCCTGTGATTTCTGTCTTCTATCCCGGATGGAAAATTTCGGTCTTCAACTCTTCAGCAGGTACTACCGGTGATCATCAATTCACGTTTGTATCTTCACAAGACTGGAAGTTAGAGAACTTTGTTGTTCCTACTTATGGAGGTAGTGGAGATAAGCAACTTTGGGTTGGACCGAATAAATGGGTAGCAGAACATTCGGAAAACTGGTGGCCTCGCTGGATTAAACTGTATCAATACGCCTCAGAGACTATTGGTCATGGTGTAGAAGGAGCCGTTGGTACGTTGCATATCAATCCTGAATCTGGAGATAAGAACTATGGTTTGCGTTTTGATCCTGCCGGATATGGTATGAA
>JAGHTR010000139.1 GCA_018065205.1 Candidatus Colicola caccequi | reverse complement strand
AGTCGTAGATGCAGGAAACCGAAGGCATATTGCTCTAATTGGTCCATGGCTTGCGCACCCAGTCCGTGCCCTCTATACTCCGGAGCGATATACAGACCTATTGCAGCACGACGATTGCGGATATCTAAATCAAATAAGTCCGCACAGCCAACCGTCACACCATCCTGCATAACCATCAATCGCAACTGCCCATCGCGATAGATATCTCCGGTAGTAGTGGCGATATAGTCCCGCAAGTCCTGCTGACTAAGCGGATTATGATTGGAACCGTCAGCCCACGCCGAAGCATCATTCTCCCATTGATAGAGGAAGGGCAGGTCGGTTGGTTCTATTTTGCGCAGAGTAATCATGACAGCAGTTTTTGTAACCAGTTCTTCTTAACAGGAATCTCCTGCGGAACAGCCTTCTGATACGGAGTATAAGGACGTCCCGAACGTATCATTTGGTAAATAACGCCCCAATCCGGCAGTCCGCCCAAGTTGCGGTCATCAATAAAAAGGTCCGCCGTCAGTTTATGCGCCGTCATACCATCATGGATATTCTCCTCGCCGGGGAAATTGGTATTGACCGCATAGAAGTCCACGCCACGCTCATGGCAGTAAGCAACGGCTTGCTCGAGCAAATCTCCTTCGCGCACAGACCACAAAATGACTTGGTGACCATCCTTAATGAGTTGTTTAAGCGTTTCGGTAGCAAACGGAATAGGCTTACCTATCTGCGGATAAGCATGCTCCACTATGGTTCCATCAAAATCAACGGCTATCGTCATATTATTCGTATTTAAGGTTAACGATCAATACTGCTCAGGTTGCAGTTCTAAATACATTTTCTTCTCGGTAGGCTTGGTGAAGTACCATCCAATCGCCGATATACCTGCCAGCCACAGCATAGACTGATAGCCACCCATAAGATAGAAAGCGATGATGCCCAATACCATAGCGTTGCTGACCATTAGGATGCGGCGAGCCGCCGAACGGTAATAGGCTTGGTTACGCTGTTCCGACTCCTCCTGCTGCGCAAGGCGCGTGCATACACGCTTATGCAGCCATAATCCTAACGGCATAGATACAATAGCATCTAAGATGATGATGTATTGAATAACCTGACCCGGCACGCTAAGCGGATTAACAGGCAGGATGATATCCTTCATAATCAGTAAATAGGTAATGGTTGCCGCCAAAACAGTCAGCACCAACATACCATAATAATAAAAATTTAAGCGTTTCATATATCGTTTGAATTAATTAACCTTTGTACTCGGTTCGATTCACAATAGAGCGTCCCAATGTAATCTCATCCGTATATTCAATATCATTTCCAACCGCCACTCCTCGAGCAATCTGACTGATTTTGAGGTCAGGGATGGCTGCTTCAGTCTGCATATTCTGAATCTTACGATAGATATAGAAATTAGTGGTATCTCCTTCCATCGTAGTAGGCAAAGCCAGAATGATTTCCTGCAAATGTTCCGGCACGATACGCGCCATAAGCGAGTCGATTTCCAATTCTTTAGGCCCTACTCCATCCATAGGCGAGATGACTCCGCCTAAGACATGATAGAGACCGTTATACTGACCGGTATTTTCGATAGACATCACATCCCGGATATTCTCAACAACACAAACCGTAGTGCGATCACGATGCAGCCCTGAGCAGATAGGACAGAGTTCCTGGTCACTAATATTATGGCATTGACGGCAATACTTAATGTCCTTTTTGAGTTTAGATATCGACAAGGTAAACTGCTCCACTTCGGCATCCGAACGGCGCAGGAGAGCCAATACATGGCGCAATGCCGACTTACGCCCCATACCGGGCAGGGAGGCAAACTGATTGACGGCTTCGCCTAATAATATACTTGGATATTCGTTCATGCTAATAAATAGGTACTGTAACACGCGCCACTTTGTTCCGTTTGGAGTAATTAGACAAGGGGCGGACGTTCTCGGTTTGCACATTGGTGATGTACTGCACGCCACGGAATTGGCAAGGCAGTTGCACTTTATTCTTATCCTCCAACCAGCCCTCTACTAATACGTTCTTCTGTTTCGGCACTAACAGGTCGCCATGGTGCGTATATTGCGTTTCAAAGTGAATCGTAAAATCGGCCTTCTTGAGACGGAATTTATCAATTCGTTCATCGTCCATATTCAGCAGGTTAAGCCACTCTAAGTCGCTATCTTTCACCCGAATACTAAATGGCAGGAAGAGTTTAACATGGATATCCTGCATATAGGTTTGCAAGGATGCCGCATTATCCACCAATAGGTTTTGATTCTCAATAATCTTAACCACGCCTAAGAAGTCGCGCTTGCGCGTGTAAGTTAATAAGGCGTGTTTGGCATCGGGTTTAGTCATCGCCCATCGCGCCAGTTCGTCACTCAGGTCCAGCAAAGCCGACTTATCTATTTGGGACATCTCCCAAATCTTACGATGCACAATAGTACCTGAATCTATAGACTGAGCCAAATACTGACGTTTGGCATCCTGCTCGCCCCCTAATAGTCGGTCAGCATTCCGGCGCACTAACGAATCGCAATAACGCTTGCAGTACTTGCCCATAAACTGGATACTATCCGGCAGGGTAATGTCGGTGGAAGGGATTTGGATAACCTCTGCTATCATTTGTTCCATGCCCCACGGCGAGTTCTTAGCATCCATACGGACGTCACTTACTACACTATACTGAATAGGTTGCGAGGGGCATTCGGCCCGCAGTTGCGCATAGATCTCATGCAGGATAGATGCTTTCTTTTTGCGTTTAGACTGGCGTATTTGCTTAGCCTCCACCGTTGTGGGCGTCAATAAAATAGGCTGTTCGGACAACGTCACCACCACATCGGGCCGGGCAAAATCAGCAAGCGGCAATTCCAACGTAGCATAGCCAATACAGGAAAGGACAAGTAATGATGCCGAATCGGCGTCCACATCCAGCATAAAGTAACCATCCGGATTAGTAGCCGTACCCAGCACCGGGGACTGCTTGAGATAAATAGTGGTGTAACCCAAAGGCATACCTTGTTCATCCAGCACCCGTCCC
Source organism: Candidatus Colicola caccequi (assembly GCA_018065205.1). Lineage (GTDB taxonomy): Bacteria > Bacteroidota > Bacteroidia > Bacteroidales > Paludibacteraceae > Colicola > Colicola caccequi. The sequence goes on along the minus strand of JAGHTR010000139.1, from coordinate 11,841 downwards.
TTATACGTAGACGCCGATGCGGGCAGATAGGCAAGAAGGAAACTCACCAATACAACAGCATGCTGATAGGCAGTACGCAACATCTTCTTTAACTTTTTGAATAAAATTCACCGCAAAATTACAAAAAAATTTGCACATATCCAAAAAAAAGTGTATCTTTGCACGTTCTTTTCGAAAAAGAGCCTCTTCAATTGTAACTAAATTTACTTTTTAATATGAAAAATTCAAAAGTACTCTATTCTATTTTTCTGGGTATCGCATGTATCTTCTTGGTATATGTATGCATCGACAGCGTAGTTACCCCTATTCGTTTTGAGCAAAAACGTGCCGAGCGCGAAGTGCTGGTAGTGAAAAACCTGGTTAATATTCGTGCCGCAGAGGCCGAATATAAGTTGATTAACGGTCGTTACCAAGGTGATTTAGATTCGTTAGTATTGTTCCTGCAGAACACCCCTAAGAAAGAGGTGATGAAGGAAGGAAGTCTGACGGACAAACAGTTAGAGGCAGGTTTGACCGAACTGAAGGCTACCCGTATTTTAGAGAAAGCATTGGCTAAGGCTGCTGCTAAGTTGAAGATTGACGACAAAGACCAGTTATATGCCTATATATGGGAGAATGACAGAGACGTACAAAGCAATGGCTTAAGCGGTTTCCGTCGCGACACTATCTATAAGAATATGATTGAAACGTTGTACAAGGGCGAATATACGGCGGAGAACATAGATCAAATCACTTACATCCCTTATACCAACAAACTTCGTTTTGAGACTGAGGTGAATAACGACTATACTACCTCACAAGGTATTAAGGTGCCATTGATTGAGGTTCGTGCCCATTACAACACCTACTTAGCAGACTTGGACAATCAGGAACGCGTTAACCTGATTGACAAAGAGACTAAATTAGAGCACTATCCCGGACTGAAGATCGGTAGCATCGAAGCTCCGAATAACAACGCAGGAAACTGGGAATAATGAGAATCATTTCAGGAATATATGGGGGGCGCCGAATGACGCCCCCTAAAAATATCACAGCAAGGCCAACAACAGACTTCGCCAAGGAGAGTTTATTCAACCTACTGAATAATCGTATTGACTTTGAGGATATTGATATGCTGGACCTTTTTGCCGGAACAGGCGGCATCGGATTAGAGTTTGTCTCCCGTGGTGCACGTTCGGTCACCTCCATCGAGATGGCACACACCCAGCAGAATTACATCCTATCCGTATGCAAGCAGTTAGGCATCCATAACTTGACATTAGTGCGTAGCGATGTATTTAAGTTCATCCATGCCTGTCAGGCCCGTTACGATTTTATCTTTGCTGATCCTCCTTATGCTTTAGACAAAATACCTACTCTGCCCGAGTTGGTATTGCCCTTGCTCAAGCCGGACGGACTGTTTGTATTGGAGCACGGCAAGGACAATAATTTTAGTGCGCATCCCAATTGCCTTGAGACACGCACATACGGAAGTGTTCACTTTTCGTTTTTCCAAAACTAATTAAATGACATAGACCTCTAACACCTTGGCGGTACCGTCAGGGGTCAGTTGGATGTCCTTAAGTGATGCAGGCAGCAGCGCAGCTTCTCCGGCATTCAGCGTAACAGGTTCACCATCCTCGCCATCCAAGGCTTCCACGCGAACTTGTCCTTCTGCGCAGATATAGGCAACAAAACTATCTAACTCGGCATAATCCCGGTTGATAGGTTTATCAAAATGCAGTATATTCGTGCAGAAATGTTCATCTTGCACCAACGAGGCTGCTGAATTAACAGGATTATTGTAGTTAATCAGCGGGTCTTGTTGGGCTTCGTAATTCAGGCAATTCAGTGCCTGATCAACATGCAACTCTCTAAGTTGACCATCTAATCCCGGACGACAATAATCGTACAGACGGTAGGTCAAATCGCTGGATTGTTGTATTTCCACCACCTGTGTGCCCTTACGTAACGCATGCACTAAGCCGGCCTCCACAAAAGCAGCATCGCCTTGACTAACCGGCACTACCTGCATGATATCCATGATGGTATCTTGTTGCAGACTGGTTGCCACTTCGTCGCGATTAGTGGCACGATTAAAGCCTAAGATGATAGAAGCCTGAGGGTCAGCATGGGATACGTACCACATCTCGCTCTTACCTAATTGTTCCAATTCGGCAGCAATCATATCATCGGGGTGCACTTGGATACTCAGGTCATCCTGCGCATCAATCGTTTTGAAGAGTAGCGGAAACGTATCACCAAACATCTGATAGATAGATCCTCCCACCAACTCATCCATATAAATCTCAATCAGTTCACTTAATGTATTTCCTGCTAAAAAACCATTCTCCACGATGGATTGGTCCTTACCATAAGTACTGATGAGCCAACTCTCCTGCCCCCACACTTTGGGCTTAATAATGGGTTTAAACTTAAGTGGATATAACATAGTTATTCGTTCTTTTTAATTTATGCCACGGAGTCTTTTCTCCCAGTTCCACGCGCTTCGTAACACATCTTCCAGTGGCGTATCGGCCTTCCAACCTAATACATCATTGGCTTTCTTGGGGTTAGCCCATACTTGCTCAATATCTCCTTCACGCCGTCCTACTATTTCGTACTTGATATGTATGCCGGACACTTTGATAAAAGTGCGTATAATTTCCAATACACTTATTCCGCGTCCTGTACCTAAGTTAAAGACCTCAACTTGGTCGGTAGGCAGACCGGCTAACATACGTTCAACGGCTTTAACATGCGCCTGAGCGAGGTCCATGACGTAGATATAGTCACGAATGCACGAGCCATCCGGTGTATTATAGTCATTACCGAATACACGCAGTTTGTCGCGTAATCCGGAGGCTGTCTGGGTAACAAAGGGCAGCAGGTTATTAGGAACGCCATTAGGCAGTTCACCAATCAAAGCAGACGGGTGCGCTCCGATGGGGTTGAAGTAACGCAATATAGTAGCATGCAGGTTTGCATTGGCGTGACAGGTATCGTAGATGATCTCTTCGTTAATCTGCTTGGTATTACCGTAAGGCGATAGTGCTTTTTGGATAGGAGCAGACTCGTCAACGGGCAGGTGGTCCTTATCGGGCTGACCATATACGGTACACGAACTGGAGAAAACAATATGTTGCACGTTATGCAGCAGCATCAGTTCCAATACCGTCACCAAGGAGCATAAGTTATTACGGTAGTACATAAGCGGTTGTTCAACCGATTCGCCTACTGCCTTGCTGGCTGCAAAATGGATGACGGCACGGATATCCGGATACTGCGTAAACACGCGTTCCATATTGACGTAGTCGTTGCAATTGACATTCTCAAAATCCGGTCGACGTCCTACAATCTGTTCTATGCCATCCAGAACGTCTATATTGCTATTGCTCAAGTTATCCACGATAACGACATCATACCCTTGCTGCATCAAGCAAACCACGGTATGCGAGCCAATATAGCCGGTTCCTCCTGTTACAAGTATTCTTGCCATAACGTAATGAATTAAAATAGTTTATTAGGATAAACGCCTTTCTTAACCAGTTCGTTTATCTTGAGTATAAACTGCGGTCTATCCTCGGCATAAGTGACTCCGAACCACTTACTGGGCGTATCCAACACTTGGCAAGTAGCCTTGCCGGCAGCAATCATATCATTGACTAAGGTGGGGATATAAAACTCTTTCTTGAGTTCCTGACCATACTCATCCAAGAAGGCTTTGAAGGCTTCTTCTGCATAGGTAAAGTACTCCGGGGTGAATCCCCACATATTCATTGATACAGGTGTATTAAGCGCAATCTCTGTGTCTATATTGTCTTCGGTATAGACGATCTTACCGGCTTTTTCTTCAATCTTAGTGCGTTCGATGACGTCGGTTAGGAATCCGTCCTTATCGGTTGAGCATACGCCACGGCTAACGGTTCCGTTTTCACTAAGTGTATTCTGGACGCGATAACCAATCATGCACCATTTACCTGTAGTGCCTTCTATACTCTTGAGATAATCAGCGAGCACCTGGAACGACTCTTTGCCATAAAAATCGTCAGCGTTGATAACAGCAAACGGTTCTTTGATGATATCCTTGGCCATTAGTACGGCGTGATTGGTGCCCCAAGGTTTGGTGCGCTCAGGATTGAAGGAGTGTCCTGCAGGTACCTTATCTATAGATTGGAAACATATCTCACAAGGCACTTTATCGGCATACTTGCTGAGTACCACCTTCTTGAAATCCTCTTCAAAATCCTTGCGGATAACGAATACGACCTTACCAAATCCGGCACGCATAGCGTCAAAAACGCTATAATCCATAATCGTTTCGCCATTAGGTCCAAGACCATCAATCTGCTTTAATCCTCCATAACGGCTACCCATTCCGGCAGCCAAAATAAATAATGTTGGTTTCATATTATATCATTCGTTTTGTTTCGTTTTTTCTTCGCGTTTCTCGCGCAACAGCTGATGGCGTTTTTCATACTGCAGCACGCGCTCCTGTATGTCGTCAATAAAGTTTTCATAGCGAGACTTATGAATCAGCCATGCTCCGTATATTTCCGAGCAATTACCGGCTGTCATAAACGAGTCAATATGGTTATCGCGCATATACTTAAGCAGTTCCGAATACTCGTCCTTTGTGAGCAGCGATTGGATTTCCACTTGTTGCGTATTGGTATATCCTCCGGTAACCTCATATAGCGAGCATCCTCGTCCCAAGTCCTCAATGATATACTTGCGTATCCGTTCATGCTCCGGCGTAATGATACAAACACGTTTTTTATTGCTAAGTGAAACCGTGAAGTAATCCACTACCATGCCGTTAATCCATGTTCCAATCAAACCAATAGCCACCATACGGAAGTCATTGATAAGGAAAGCCGTACAACAAATGATTGCTCCGCCTATACTAACCGATGCACCGATATCAAAGTGTAAGTACTTATTGATAATCTTAGCCAATATATCTAAGCCACCTGTGGAAGCATTGATGCGGAACTCAAAAGCCTGGCAAGCACTAAGCAAGAGCACAAAGCAGATGAGGTCGAACCACACATCTCCCATGCCTAATCCGGCAGACATCACGGAGTCTTTAACCTGCTGCAGCACTTCCCCACTCCTACTGAGGATAAAGGGATTGCCATTAACATCCAAGACCATACGGCCATTGGCGATTTGAGATTGGATATCAGGATTATAGATGACCTGGTGGGTGAACTTAGTATAGGGATAAATACGATCCAATAATTGGATAAGCGGACCCAGAATCATTGCCGTATAAACCGTTTTGGCACCGAACTCGTTACCGATTAACAAGAAGGCCAGCAATAACAGAAAAGCATTGATTCCCATTACCCATAAGGACAAAGTATCAGCATTTCCTCCCATAACCGTATTAGCCACTATAGACAATCCGGATATGGATCCTACAATCAGGTGACTCGGCATAAGGAAATAATAAACGGCTGCTGCGCCTAACACCATCCCAATGGTCATGATGATTAATTCTTTCCAGAATTTCTTTGTACGCAGATTAATCCAAAGAGTTTGGCCTAAATCTACCCAATAATTACGCGTAAAGAATTGGCGCCAAGTATTTTCCATATTAGATTAATGTATTAATGTTCCTTGTTCTTCGGGGTGCAAGAACGGCTTAACATAGAGAGGTATTTGCTTTTCCATAAGTGGTTGGAAGGTCTTTTTATGCACAATCTGTGCCCCTTTTTCCACTAAAGCGGCAGCCTCCTGATAAGTCATTTCCCGAATCAGTTCAGCATCCTTTACCTTACGAGGGTCAGCACTATAAACACCCCTTACATCTTTCCAGAGCGTAACCGAATCCGCATCTAACATATAGGCCAATAACGCAGCGGTATAGTCCGAGCCTTCGCGACCTAAGGTAGTGCGGAACCCGTCTTGGGTGCCCCCAATAAATCCCTGAGTGACGTAAATATGCGCAGGGTGCTGATTAAGGTAATCCTTGATTTGCTTTTGGGAGACAGCCTTATCCACTTTAGCTTCGCGGAAGGTATCATCCGTTCTTAGCAAAGCGGTTATATCCATCCAATGGTTAGTTATTCCGGCGTGATTGAGATAAGCAGACACAATACGAGTAGATTGCAGTTCGCCCGTAGAGACAACTTGATCATACAGACGGTCATAGTCCTTATCCTCGTATGTAGCATCCGGATAGAGCATTTGTGTAAACTCCTCCAGTTGGTTGGTTGTTTTACCCATCGCACTTACCACGATGATTAAATCGTCCTTTTCACGGGCAATTATATCAGCCAAGTGACGTATACGTTCGGCATTCTTGACGGAAGCACCACCAAATTTATAGATTTTCATACTAGCCTAGATTAGCCATTCTAATGGCCGTTACGGCACCTTCGATGCCTTTATTGCCTAATTTACCGCCCGAGCGTTCCTTTGCTTGTTTCTCGTTAAGCACAGTCAATACCGAGAAGATAACCGGAGTTACGCCCTTCGTATTCAACATAGCCACACCGTTAGTGACCGACTGACAAACATAGTCAAAGTGGGGTGTTTCGCCCTTAATGACACACCCGATTACGATAATGGCATCAAAACGTGAATGGCGGTTATTGATATTAGGCTGAGGGATAAGTCGCCCTGCCGCATAGGTTAATTCTACCGTTCCGGGAACATGTTGCACCAGAATATTCTCTTGTGGTACGCCATGTTCCAGCAATGTCTGTTTTGCGCCTTCTGCCATAGGGGCAGTATATTCCTTATTCCAATCCGCAACTATAATAGCATAGCGCTGACGTTGAAGAGCGTCAGCGCTAGGCAGTACGGACGAATCGTATTTACTCAAATCCGTTGTCATAATATTATTGAGCTAAAGCAATAAACTTCTCAATATCCTGAGCCTCTTGCGACGTAGGATAGTTATCGCGAATCTGCACAAAGCATTTATGAGCAGCCTGTTTGTTGTCTAATTCCAAATAAACCAAACCGGCTTTCTTCAAACTCATCGGAGCAATCAATTCGTTACCGGACTTAGCAGCAGCATCAAAAGCCTTAACAGCCTTCTCCAGTTCGTCCATTTGAACATACGCGTCACCTAATAACTGATTGGCAGCAGGATTAACCATTACGTCATCAGCCGAGAACTTACGCAGATTAGCTGCAGCCTCATCGTATTGACCTAATTGGTAGTAGCAGATGCCGGCATATAAGTGGGCCAGTTCGCCTTGTTGGTAAGAGCCATACGAATGAGCGATTTCCTCAAAGCCAATGCACTCTGCGTCATCACCATTCAAAGCCTTCTCCCAATCGCCTTGCATGAAATAAACCTCTGCTTTAGCGATTTCGTTACCAGCCTCAATGGCTTTAGGTTTAAACACGTAGTTATTTAAAGCAATGAAGCCAAAAACAACAACTGCGATAGCAGCGACGATTCCCAAAAGCAAGTTTTGGTGATCCTCAATCCATTGACCGGTAGTACTCAGAGCCTCGCTTACATTCTCGAGTTGCTCATCTTCTTTTTTGAAATTTTGTTTTGCCATAATAGTATTTAATTTTATTTATTTCATAAATAGTGCTGCAAAGGTACAAAATATTTTTGATATAGCCAAATTTTTTTGCAAAAAAAAGACGTTACATTGCTTTTTACTCGAGAAAACTCCTAAAAATAGGATTTAGGACCTTACCCAATCTTTGTAATCCGGCCACCCTCTCGCTACCATCTTACGATGGGTCACGGCAAGAAGTACCGGCGCGCCATTGAAGAGGCAGACTTCCCGTTAATAATAATCTGTTGAGTTTTCCGGTCTCTATGCAATGCAACGTCTAAGTAGTTGCAGCAATCTTAATTTGCTCTAAAACCAATAATTTCCCGAACTTCTTTGATTGTTTGTGCAGCACGCTCATGAGCACGCTCAGCACCTTGATTGGCGATACGTTGCAGCAAAGCATCATCGTTCTTATACATTTCAATCTTTTCGCGAATAGGAGCCACTGTAGCGCATATATCAGCAGCCAGTTGTTTTTTCATATCTCCGTAACGGATTTCGCATGTATTCCATTTGTCGTTGAAATACGCTACCGTATCCGGTGTAGAAACGGCTTCCATTAAAGTGAATAGGTTTTGGATGACTTCTGGTTTTTCAGAGTTCATAGCCTGTGGCCCGGCATCCGTTACAGCCCGCATTACCTTCTTGGTAATGGTTTGGTCATCTTCAAACAGATAGATGCAGTTACCATTGCTCTTACCCATCTTACCGCTACCATCCAATCCCGGAATCTTAACAGCCTGTTTGGTATAGTAGAAATTCTGGGGTTCTTTAAAGTACTCAACATTGTAAATACGATTGAAGCGACGGGCGAATAGGCGAGCCATCTCCATGTTTTGCTCTTGGTCTTTACCGACAGGCACTTTATCAGCCTTGTGCATCAATATATCTGCCGCCATCAAGGTAGGATATGTCAATAGCCCGGCATTTACGTTATCCGGTTGCTGACGCACTTTTTCCTTAAAACTCGTCACGCGTTCCAATTCGCCTAAATAGGCATTCATATTGAAATAGAGATAGAGTTCCAGCACTTCTTTTACATCGCTTTGGATATAAATAGGTGCTTTTTCAGGATCTATCCCACATGCTAAATACTCGGCTAAGATAGTACGCGCCGACTGACGGATATTTTCCGGTGTAGGGTGCGTAGTCAAACTATGCCAATCGGCAATAAAGAACATACAATCGTACTCATCTTGCATTCGTACGAAATTCTTTACTGCGCCAAAATAGTTACCTAAATGTAGATTGCCGGTAGGGCGTATTCCACTAATTACTCGTTCCATAATTCTTCCTTATTCAATCGGGAGTGTTCTTCCGATGCCTTGTTCAAGGCAAGTAAGTGTTTCCGTCTTTGCTATGCCTTCAATGCACTGTAATTGCGTGAGTAAACGCAGTAAGTCCTTGTCGTTCTTGGCATACATTCTAATCATCATTGAATATGCGCCCAAGGTGTAATATTCCTCAATAACTTCAGGAATTTTATTCAATTCAGACACTACCTCGGCATATTTTTTACCACTCGTCAGGGCAATACCCACCAAAACGCACAAGTCATAACCTAACATTTTAGGGTTAACCTGATAGCCGGAGCCTACAATAGCACCATTATCAAACATTTTTTGTACGCGTTGATGAACAGCAGCACGGCTAACACCACATTTCTCAGCAACATCACGAAATGGCAATCGTGCATTGCGTGTAATTAAATTCAGGATCTTACGATCCAAGTCATCAATTTTATCCATAAATATGTTAATTTGTCAGCATTTTTTTGAATTAGACCGCAAAATTACCTTTTTTTTTTGATATATGCAAATTTTTTTGTACTTTTGCAAGCAAATTGTTAAATTATGACGATAGAAGATTATATTGAGCAGCATTCTTCACCGGAATCAGCCCTTTTACATGCCATTAATCGTGACACCAATCAGCACGTTTTGAACGCACACATGCTGTCCGGTCATATTCAAGGACGAGTTTTATCTATGCTTAGCCAGATGATTCGTCCCAAACGTATTTTGGAGTTAGGTACTTTTACCGGTTATTCGGCGCTTTGCTTAGCCGAAGGATTAGCGGAAGGAGGTGAACTAATCACGATAGAGCATAATGATGAGTTGCGAGAGACCATTGTTAAAAACCTAACATCATCAAAACATTATCAAAATATTATCCTAAAAATAGGAGATTGTAAAGAGATTATTCCTACTCTACCCAACGATTTTGATTTAGTTTTTATAGATGCCGACAAGCGGGAGTATCCTATCTACTTAGACCTTATATATCCTCACGTACGTGAAGGAGGTTGGATATTAGCGGATAACACGCTTTGGGATGGACACATTATTGACCCCTCCTACGACAAAGACGCCCAAACACAAGGCTTGCGCGTCTTTAACGATGCCGTCGTGGCGAACGATACTTTGGAAAAAGTTATTCTTCCTCTTCGCGACGGACTAACCATTATTCATAAAAAAGATACAGCAGATCTATAAGCCGGGTTCTGTACACCTTGCGGTGCGTTTGTCATTAATCTTGATGAGCGCATTACTGCGTCATTCTATCGCTTCCTACCCTCCCACTCGGTCGAGCCAACCTCAAACGCAGGTTTACATGGAATTGCACTACATAGTATGCTCGTTTCACCCCGTGTTATTGCTAACAACGGACTCGTCTCTGTAGCAGGGACCAAACATTACTGCCTGACGGCCATTAACCGCTATGTTGCTCTATAGTGCCCAGACTTTCCTCTTATTAGGGGATTAAACAACGAATTGCTTTCTTCCCATAACAAGCGACAAACCAATCTACTGTATCGGACTGCAAAAGTACTGTTTTTTTTTGACTTGTGCAAATTTTTTATCAGTTATTGCACCACTTTGCTCGAACATCAGCCCAACGATAATAAGGACCGCTAATGGGTTCAAGCCCTATAATACGACGTTCAACTTCGTTATATAGCACTTTGACTAAGATTTCTTCACTTTTATCGGACCGATAGAAAATAACCTGAAGGTTAGATGCCATTGTGATGTTTCGATGGGCCCACCATCGCTGTTCAATCTCGCCCGGCAGCAGTTGTTCTCCTACTCCGCTGATGCCTAAGCGATTCACAAAATAAACTAACGGATAGTCGTGACCGAAACGCAAATCGGCAACATATATGCCATCTGCAATAGCAGCATCGGCTTTTTCCACCAGTTCATTCACGGCTATTTGAGCATTAGGAATCCTTTCATCACTGATACCTACAATATTGCAAGTACGCAGCACAATCGTATAAGTGGCGTTCATTTGCCAATAATAAGCCGTTTCAAAAGCCATATAATCCAATACATTAAGCGCGATATCGTAATCTTGGGCAACTGCACAGGTATTAAAGATATCCCTTTGAAAATCCTTTAGATTAGGCAGTTGAAGGTCCTTGGTATCCGAAAACAAAGCCTCTAATACAAAAGTTGAATCAAAAGGCAATTGTGCCATCAAGGAATCTTGTATTCGCCTGATATTAGCCTTCATCCGATCCGATTCGGGTTTGCAGCAATCAATATATTCCTGCATTCTATCTCCGGTATCAAAATTATAGCCGATATGCTGATTGAGAGAAGTCAGACTATTGGTAAAGGCAGCCATAGAAATAATGCATCGAGGAACTCTGCTGGCAATGGATTGGATAAGGATAGGTTGACCATTATTGCTCTTAAAAACCGGACGAAAACGGTAGTACATACGTTCTGCCAACCGGGCATGCTCCCTTTCGCCACGATCCGTTAATCGGCCATCCATACCATTATACAGCAATAAGATTGAGTCTGTTTTTGAAAGCAGAACCTCACCTTTTCCGGTTAATACGCCCTTTTGCTTGGCCTCTTCCAGCACGTTTTTTACGTTCATATAGGCAGTTTTACCCCAATCAGAACGAGAACCATGACGTCCATAATGACTGATATAGAACGGTTTATAACCTTTAGGAGCAGGTGTATCAAAAATACGATGGAACTCATACGAATGCAACGTGACGCCAAAGCGGGTATTATCGGCCCTTAAGGCAGATTGCAAAGCGACAACATCTCCATCAATTGTATCTTTTGTTAAGATATCATTGATGGTTTTCCCCGTATGATTACGGCAAGCGGTCATACAAACGATGACCGCCAGCAATAAATAGGATATATGTTTCATCTTATTTGAATAAAGCAAAGATGTCTTGTAATTCTGTAGCAGCCGTCTTAACGGTAGCGGCTTTATCTGCAACAGTTTCCAATTTCGAAGTATCCACATTGGACATCAATGTATTTAGACCTTCGGTAACCTGATCCGAAATTTC
>JAGHTR010000169.1 GCA_018065205.1 Candidatus Colicola caccequi | reverse complement strand
TGTGCCGAACTGAGCGGGTTAACCAATAATGGTCCTACACCTGAGGCTCGTACCGAGGCTTACTATCATAAACGTCCTTGCGCCGATATAATCGCGTCTGCAGTAGGAATTTTCTTGAGACATCAACAAATATAGATATGAAATACTTTTTGGCTATCTTAGGTGGAGGCCCTGCCGGATATACGGCTGCCGAAAAGGCTTCCAAAGCAGGTAAAGATGTGGTTCTTTTTGAACAAAATAGTTTGGGCGGTACGTGCCTGAATGTAGGTTGTATTCCCACCAAGACACTGCTTTATAGTGCTAAGCAATATTATAATAGTACTCATGCCGACAAGTATGGCATAAAGGCTGAAAATGTTACTTTTGATTATGTCAAAATCTTTCAACGTAAGCAAAAGGTAGTGCGTAAATTAGTGGCGGGTATTCGGGCTAAACTTAATAATGAACATTGTGCCGTTGTTGCGGGGGTGGCTTCTGTGATATCTCGTACGGATGAAAAAGTGGTGATAGAATGTAATGGCGAACAATATGAGGCTGAGAATCTGTTGATTTGTACTGGTTCTACTAACTTTGTTCCTCCTATTCCGGGCATCCAAGACAACCCGCATATTTGGGACTCAACGGATGCGTTAGCTGCTCAAGAACTACCTAAGTCAATTGTCATCGTCGGTGGTGGCGTAATTGGTATGGAGTTTGCTACGCTCTACCATGAGTTAGGAGTGCCTGTTACCGTAATTGAAGCTATGCCGACTATTCTGCCTAACTTGGACCAAGAAGTAGTGGCGATTCTGCGCGATAAATATCAAAAAGAAGGCATCAATATACTGACAGATACTAAGGTGACGCAGATTGAACAAGGTAAGGTGATTACGACTAATGGCGATTGCGAAGCCGATAAAATTCTAATTTCAGTAGGTCGTCGCCCTAATATGCAGGGGGTGGAAGTACTCTCTGACTTGGCTTACAATAAGGGCATTGTGGTGGATGACTTTATGAAGACGAACCTCAATAATGTCTATGCTGCAGGTGATGTAACCGGCAAGATTATGTTGGCTCACGTAGCTAGTCGACAAGCCGAAGTGGCCGTGGGACGGATGCTGAAACAAATACCATTACAGCGTATCAATTACAATGCTATTCCAAGTGTAGTCTATACCAATCCGGAAATAGCATCTGTCGGATTGACCGAAGCACAGACGGATTGCTATATACATCGCTTACCAATGACCTTTTCCGGACGGTTCGTGGCCGAGAATGAGGGCGAGACCGGCTTATGCAAGATGTTAATTGATAAAAAAACTCAAACAATCGTTGGGGTACACATGATTGGTAACCCCTGCTCTGAGTTTGTTGCGGCTGCCAGCTTTGCCGTTCGAATGGGTTACACCGTTCCTGAATTCCAACAAGTAGTCTTCCCGCATCCTACGGTAAGCGAGATTTTAAAGGAGGTTTTATAATGAACGAAGTGCAATCACAAATACGTCAACTATG
>JAGHTR010000093.1 GCA_018065205.1 Candidatus Colicola caccequi | reverse complement strand
GAGCTTTATCTTTTACACTCCTTAATTGTGTTTGGAATGTGACTACATCGTGTTGTACCGTTTCTATATTCCCATAACCCTCTGCTGCTTGGTTGATTGCGGCTTCAGCATCAGCGGCTGCTTTATCAACATCATCATTAGCGGCTTGTTTAGCGGCTTGCAGTTTATTATAATAATCCTGAACGTATGCCAATTGTTGATTAATTTGGTTTTGTGCATCATTTATAGCCTTCTTAACATCATCTTCTGATGTAGCATTATCGATACTTGTTTCAGCCGCAGCAACGGCTTTATCAATCTCGTTTATTGCCTGATCTTTGACCGTATAGTAAACGCCAAGTGCGTTTATCGTATTCTTGGCAGTCAAGGCATTATCATTAATATTGTTCTTCATTCTTTCCTTATAACCGGCGATTGCGGCTTGGATGCCTGCCAAAGTTTTTTGAGTTTCCTCTTCCATTGCGTTAAGGCCGTTCTGTTTTTCCTTGTGGATAGTACTCTCATTGGTCGCATGATCAATATTGATTTTAGCTGCATCTGCGGCTGACATTACCTTTGCGTTACCCTGCTCTTTGGCCTGTTTCACTTCTTCGATCTGTTCATACCCCTCTGCTTTTTTGTTCATTCTGTTATTAGCTTCCTTTTTCTTATCTTCGAGTTCATTTTTAGCGGCTTTTTTGATTGGAGGAAGTGGGTCGGTGCCGAAAGCGGTTTCTACATTGCCCTTGGAAAGGTCGTAGATCTTTCCTCCTATCACGGGGTTGCCTTGCTCATAGATAGTAACATCTATCCGACTACTTTTGCCAAACGGATACCAGTCAGTCGTTTCGCCTTGGGTAACTCTGATAGCATCAATCTGTGCCATCGCGCATAGTGCCATCAAGCACGCCAATGATAAAAATAAAATTTTTCTCATAATGATGGATTTAACCGCCACTTGCGTGGCTATTGATTATTTTTCCAAATGTTCTTGTAAATCTTTTATGGATGGTAATGCATCTTTTAATGGTTCGGGTAAAATTTGATTTATTGTGTATTCAGACACTCCTATGGGTTGATTAGACGCTTTCAGTGCATATTGAGCCAGCACCTCATCTTTCGTTTTACAAATCAGCAGACCGATTGTTTGATTGTCTTGTTCACTTCGTAATATTTCATCAACCGCAACCACATAAGTCCCTAACTGTCCCAAATCACCGGGTTCAAATTTACGAGCTTTTACCTCTACAACCACATAAGAATGCATCTTGGTGTTATAAAAAAGCATATCTAAAAATTGTTCCGTCTTTCCAACCACCAATCTGTATTCTCTACCCATATAAGCAAACCCCGTACCCATTTCCAACAAGAATTTTTCAACATTTTGGACTAATTGGTCTTTCAATTCCTTTTCCTCATAAGGTTCTTGAAGCGTCAAGAAATCAAACTGATATGGGTCGCGCGTGATTTGTTTAGCCAAATCGCTCTGCACAGATGGTAACTGCTTTTCAAAGTTAGTGATTGCTTTCCCTTCGCGTAAATGCAGGTTCGCATCTATCAAATTCAGCAAAGTATCACGAGACAAACCATGTTCTATTGTTTGCCGCACATAAAATAAGGGAATGTCAGGACTTGCATTATAGAAATGGTCAATGATATAGCGATGATGTCCCCAAGGTACGCTAAAAATCTGCTCTAAAGATATACCCACAGGTTGTGGGTGATTTGGTTCTGAAGAATTGCCCACAAGTTGTGGGTGATTTTCAACCGCCCGATTATACATGAGATAAAAACGCTTCATATAGTTTAGATTTGTGACAGAAAATCCCTTGACAGAAGGAAATTGCTGCTTCAAATCCGAACTGATACGCTCCAAAATGCCGTCGCCATATATGCTTTCCAATTTCATTCGAACAATATCTTCACCCAACGACCAATAAAAGCGCAGCATTTCACGATTTACCTTGACTGCGGCTTTTATTTGACTTGAACGATAGCGTTCTACTATTTGTTCCATCCAAGCACGATAATCAGCATCTATTTTTACGATTTCTGCCATAACTATAAAAAATCACTTGCAAAGATATTACTTTTAGGGGGCTTTTACCTTTTAATATACCCTACATTGGTGGGGTTATAGAGGGTGACGGTAGTGGTACCGTCGGTTACCTCTACCGCCGTGCAGTTGGTGCATTCCTCGCCCATCGCGCCTAACAGTTCGGCTTTACCGGCTGCATAATTATTTACCACAAACGTAAGTTTATCCATGGCAGCTTGCTTTCGTTCGTTCACCTGAGTCCTATTAACGGCACTATTGATTTTTGCGACTTCCTCTGCAAGCAAAGACTGTAAGTAGGCGCTTGTGGAGTAATCACTTAAAATGGCGGTGAGGGCATCAATAGCGGCTTGTTTGTCCGTGGTTTCATCTTCTGAATAGAGGTTGGAGTTGAAATAGCCACCATACCAAGTTGTGCTACTATTAGCAGGTGCATTCGCATAGTTCCAATCTTCGGGCAAGGTCAAACTTGTAGTTGTTTCATTACCATCACCAACATATTGGAATGCACTTTCCCCAATCGCATATTGGCAAGCTGTTCCCTCAAATGTAATAGAGGTCAAAAATTTACAAGCGGCAAAAGCACAATCTCCAATGGTTGTAACGGAAGCCGGGATGGTAAAAGAAGTCAAACCATCACAACTTGCGAAGGTAAACTCTCCAATCCTTGTGATGGTGTTGGGAAGAGTAATAGAGGTCATTGCGGTGCAAGTTTTAAAAGCATTATTATTAATCTCTGTGACATCACCATCGGGAAAGTTGATATAACCCACACCGTTTACAAAGGTGTGATTACTAACACTCGGAGTAAATGCATCACCCCCAATGGGTAATGCTGCCGGTGCTGTGTAAGTAATTTGGTTTGCCCACAGTCCTGCGCTCAGCGTCAGGGCGAGGAATAAAATAGATTTTTTCATAAACTTTAATAGATTAAATTTTGGAATATGGAGTATGGATCGTTCGCTTTGCTCTCTGATGGGGTATGGAGTATGGACTGTCCCTATTCCATCAGCGTCAGCGGTCCATCTTCCATCAGCGTAGCGGTCCTTATTTCTTACTATCTTGAATATACTTCCTTGCCTTCAAAGAATGTCTTAATCACTTGGGTATTGCGGAGCATTTGTGCATCGCAAGTCAAGACATTTTGGTCTAAGATAACGAAGTCCGCATATTTACCACTCTTAATACTGCCTCGTTCTTTCTCTAAATACAATTGCCAAGCGCCATTATAAGTGGCGGCTTGCAGGAACTGGTAGCGATCAATAATTTCGTCTTTATCACTGATGTATGAACTTGGTTCATAGGCTCCGGTAATAGCCACCATCATGCAATAGAAGGGGTCACGGATGCCATTATCTGCCGGTGTGTCGGTACATTGGCTCACTAAGATACCATGCTTAAAGAACGACTGAATAGGATAAGCTTTCTCATAATACGGATAAGGCAGAATATCCTTTAAGTGCTTCTCTTCATCTTGGGTAAGACAATGCCAATTCATATTGGACGAAACGGCAATATTATAGTCTTTAATTGCCTGATAATCCGCCGGATCCACATTACGCAGATGAACGATGGCATTGCGTCGTTCAGGGTTACCTTTTTTATACGCCTCTATAGTGCGTCGTACAGCTCCGTCGCCCATCGCATGAGTATGCACGGTAAGACCTTTCTCATTGGCCTTCATCACCAAATTATCCATCGCATCTTGTGACCATAAAGCAGTACCATGACCGGAGAAAATACTATCCTTTGTATTCTGATTGTATGGGGTCAGCACAAAACCTGTACCCATCTCTACGCATCCGTCCATAAAGAGTTTGAGGTAGTCGGGGTGCACATGCTTGGACTGGTATCTTTTTTGAACCGATGCTGCATTGTTCACATAGCAGGCAGGCTCGTTGTTGTTGAACCACGGTTCAATCTCGTATGTCAGCGACACATTCATATATAATACATTCCTACTATCCATCGATTTGAGTGTTTGGAACATAGACTCGTCATCAACACCGTAGTTATTGGCCCAACCCTCGATGATATTAGTGATACCTAACGCCAATAAGGATTTCTGCATACTATCAATACCTTGTATTACTTGTGCAGAGGTAGGGTGCATCTTATTCTTCAAACCGGGACCTTGCAGCAAGGACATGGCACGTTCAGAAAAGACGCCGGTCATTTTGCCTTGGTCGTCCAGACTTATAAATCCACCCGCAATCTTGTCACGAAGAACATTACCCTTTTCATCCACAATACCGGCATTAATCATGGCACGGGTATTAACAAGGGTGCTATGGTGGTCATATCCCGTTAAGAAAATAGGAATCTCGGTCGTGATGGCATCTAAGTCCTTGCGATGACGCAGGTCCTTACCCATACTATCCCTCAGCATAAGAGGATTGTATCCTTCCCCATAAACATAGTCAAGATGTCTGCCGTTATTCTTAGCCGTATTCACGAAATCACGCACTTTTTTAAGCACCAGTTCATAATTCTGATCCTCCTCAAATTGGAGAGCATTTTCCTTCATTTGCTGGTTGATATATTTGAGCAAGTAATGGGCATGTCCATCCGTTATACCGGGGATAATGAGACCTTTTTCGCTGCGACGGTCAATTACCTCTATACCATCTGTAATGTATGTTTTGGCACTATCTACAGTACCTACATACACAAACTTACCACCCTTCACTACTAAGGCCTCAGCCATCACATAATTGCCGTCATTATCCACCTCTGCCGTATAGATATCGCCATACACGACCATATCTTTAGCAGGAATAGGTCGAGGTTGGGGTTCTTCAATCCTGTCTTTACATCCCGTTAATGCGATGGCGGCTACAGCAGCGATAGCGATCAGTGCCAAAAAGAGTTTTTTCATAATAATTCTATTCAATCAATATGGTATGGTATCCCTGCGCTGAGGATAAGTGGGAAGTCCCGGTGTCCCATAGTCGCTTGGTTCCATTAATTCCTTCTTTAAATCCAATTTATAGATTTTGGACATATCGTTGCGCATGCAGAAGAGGATAGTGCGTTGTTTGGTGTTATAGACGCACGACCAATTAGTCACATCACCCAACATTTCCACACCAAACGAGCCTGCCTGCAAGCACCTGAGGGCTTCCATCTCGTCCATGACAGGTCTATAGGACATCATCAAATGATTTACACGCACCTTACTGC
>JAGHTR010000148.1 GCA_018065205.1 Candidatus Colicola caccequi | reverse complement strand
TAAATCAATATTTTTATGGCAGATCTTAAATCCGGCCTTGTTTTAGGCACAAATGAAAAACTCGTTATGGAGTTAGAAGCCGAATTGTGGGCTACTAGTTCTAATCCTATCGCTAAACTGATTGGTAAGTTAAGAAAATTATTTGCTCTTATTCTGGGCATCCGTCGCAATGGCTTCATCGTAATTACCGATAAGCGTGTCGTTGAGGTGGTACAATGTAAAGCATTGTGGATTTTTAATGTTGGCAAAAACGTGAAATATGTATTGCCAAGTTCTGTAAAAGAAGTTGGTTATACAAAGGAAGGTACCTGCTTAGGTATGTTCTGCCAATCCTACAACCTCTATTATGAGTCCTTCACCCAAACCACTTCTGTATTGTTACCTGTAGCAGGAGAAAAAGAAGCACAAGATGTTGTAGATGCTTTCTACAAAGCAATTAACGCTGCGCAATAAATGACTATCGGAATTTCTACATTTAGTAGGTTCCTTTATTTGAACATATATGCCTTTCTCTTATTAATAATAGGGGTGGGCATATTTGTTCTGCCTTTATATCACCATTGGTGGGGATTAACTATACAAATTATTTGGTTCATAGGATGCTTGACTGAATCTGGAAAGATTTTTTACTCGTGGAAAGATAAAGAACGGAAATATACCATTCTCATGGAGCGTAATACTCCGGTTTTCAGACCAGACACATGTGCCGAATACATGAAAGCCCCTTGTGGACGACTATTAGTGCGCATCGTCTTAAAGGATTTACAACAAGAAAAACAATTTGCAACATTAAAACAATATCAACCATCCTTGAAACAACTGCTGCAAGAAGGTTGTACTGTCCCTAAAACAACTATTTATATTAACCCCAAATTCAACAAGTCATGAAACTTATTTATTTAATATTATTTGCTCTATTGATTGCTGCTTTATTTATCAGCATTGTTGTTTTGTGCCATAAAACACTTGAAAATAAACAGAAAGTTTGGGTTGTTATATTGGCGATTATTAGTTTAATCGTTACCGACACCTTGCTCATCGCAACGCATTCTCTGCCGGAAAAGGCAAATAAATTGATCGCTTTAGAACTTGTTAATGTTGAGTCAATGCTCAATAATACCCAACCGGGACTTACAGACCAAGTCATGGACCCATCTTCTCTACAAACAACTCTGGCCGATTCAAAGCAGTTACTCTCCCAAGTTAATACAGATACGTCTGTGGGGTGGATAGTAAGGTTGATTGGAGCAAGGAAATATACCAAAACATTGGAGAATATAGTATGCAACACTGATGATTTTATTGCCGCTTTTCAAGCCACAGGGCAACCGGTTACTATTCATAATGTGCTGACATACACTCAGGAGCAGATGGACTCTCCTATTTTAAATGCTGTCCGCACTTTGCAAATAGTTATTCTTATTCTTTCCGGAGTGCTGTTTATTATTTGCATCATTTGCTATTTCATTGTGCGTTCAGGAGCAATGAATGATGCCCAAATCGTGATAGCTAATAACTAAGTGCAATTTGTATTTGCATATTCTAAAAATTCTTTGTAATTTTCTTCGTAAATTCCAGTAGAATTTT
>JAGHTR010000198.1 GCA_018065205.1 Candidatus Colicola caccequi | reverse complement strand
GATGTTAAGTATGGGGTGCCCTATCCAAGCAATGGCTTTGATGTCATGGCCCAGGCGGATTATGAAATCAACAAATCAATGATGACCTATCTGAAGTTCCGTGCCAGACGAAAAGGCATAAACAACACCTACTCGTTGCGGTACCAATATACATGGAATAGCGATGGATGGCATTTACGTACTCAGGCCGATGCTACGTTTGTTAAACCGGATACGATGGCATTTACATGGGGAGCAAGTATCTATCAGGATATTCAGTATTCCTTCCGGAATGTGCCTATTACCTTGCTGCTGCGATTGCAGTGTTTTGATATACGTAATTGGGATAATCGTATCTATACGTACGAGAACGATGTGCTATATGCTAATTCCATTCCGGCTACATACGGCATCGGTGGCCGTTGGTTCGTCAACTGCCGATACCAGATTAATCAACATTGGGGATTGTATCTACGGGTGAGCCAAACTATCTATCACCCGAATTGGTCGGTTGACCATACTACCAAATCCGAAGTACACTTCCTGGTCCGTGGAAGTTGGTAACTTATTGCGGGTCAACGTCAGGAAGCACGTGCACACCCTTAAATGCAGGAAAAGATTGCAGTAGGTCTATTTGTTGCTGCAATAATTGCTTGGCTTTGGATAGATTGGCAGAAGCCTCAATACGAAGATTGAAGGACCTCAGGTGCAGAGATTGGATTTTACTGATGGCCGGTGTTATAACATCCGTGCAACGGTTCCCAAAAATAATAACTAATTGCGCTTGCAACCACTCGGCTGCCTGACTGACTCGTTGCTCATTGGAATGACGTAAAGTAAGGGTGATTTGCCGATAGAATGGAGGAAAACGGAATCGATGGCGTTCTTCTATTTGCGCTTGATAAAATGCGTCGGTAGCATGGTCGCAAACATAGTGGAAAATGGGGTGCTCCGGGTCAAAGGTCTGAATAAAAACCGACCCTTGTTGCCCCGTTCGACCGGCTCGTCCACTCACCTGCTCTAACATCTGATATGCCCTTTCATAACTCCTAAAATCCGGCTGACTGATAAGCGCATCAGCATTCAAAACGGCAACAAGACTGACATCATCAAAATGCAGACCCTTAGTTACCATCTGGGTGCCAATCAATATATCCACTTCATGCTCCGAAAAAGCACGGATGATATTCTCGTAATCGTTTTTCTTGCGCGTGGTATCCAAATCCATTCGTGCTACACGAGCATCCGGAAATAGTTCTGTTACCTCTTCTTCCAATCGCTCCGTTCCAAATCCATGCAACTTCATCTCCCCGCCACATTTCGGACAGCGAGTAGGAACGGAATAAGAACGCCCGCAGTAGTGGCATACCAACATATTTCCTCGGCGATGGTAGGTGAGACTAACGTTGCAGTCGGAACAGGTGGGGATATGGCCGCATTGAGTGCATTGGATATACGGAGCGTAACCTCGGCGATTAAGAAAGAGAATAATCTGTTTCTTTTGCTCCAGTTCCTGACGAATACGAAGTACCAACGGGTCAGAAAAATGCATGTACATTTCCTTCCGGTGGTATTGTTGCTTTAAATCAATCAGCGAGATGGCAGGTAACTGAAGTCCCTGATAACGCTGCGTAAGTGTGACATAACCATACTTACCGCGTTCCGCAAGAAATCGTGATTCAATAGATGGGGTGGCTGAACCGAGTAGTAACTTGGCGCTTGCGTGGGATGCCATCATCGCTGCTACGGCACGCGCATGGTAGCGAGGAGCCGGCTCTTGTTGCTTATAGGACGACTCATGTTCTTCATCCATGATGATGAGTCCTAAGTTATGCATGGGTAGGAAGACTGCCGAACGTGCACCCACAATCAGACGGGGACTGTGATCAAGCAGTTGTTGACGGTATATCTCCATGCGCTGCGCATCCGAGATGCGTGAGTGATAGACGCGCAACTGAGTACCAAAAATGCGCTGCAGACGGTCTGTGAGTTGCGTGGTGAGGGCTATCTCCGGGACAAGGTAAAGAACCTGATGACCCAACCGAAGTTGTTCCTCTATCAGATGGATATAGATCTCCGTCTTACCGGATGAAGTTACTCCCTGCAGAAGGACAATATCATGACACTCAAATTGAGTCTGGATATGCTTAAACGCTTCCTGTTGAGGTGCATTAAGAGCATTTTTAGGAATGGTAGTGCCGTCAAAATGATCAATAACTACGCGTCTCCGTTTAGATTCAGCCATGGAATAATGATGGTCTAATGCCTTTGCAGGAAGAGCTGCGGCCATGACATCACCTAACGGACACATATAATAAGATGCCATCCATTGCCATAACCTCAATTGTTGAGGAGTGATAATGGGAAATGGATCCAATAACTGAATAACCTCTCGAATAGTAATATCCGGCGAAAGGGGCGTGGAATGGGGTTGCAATACAATCCCAATCACTACTTTCTTTGCCAATGGCACCAGTACGCGAGACCCAATGGGCGGCATCGGCATATCGGGAGGCAGCGCATATGTATAGGTATCCCGAATGGCAAGTGGTAATATGACATCCACTAAATCACTCATAAGTAGGGATTGGCGGGGGTGAGAATAAATGGCAGATTGGACGATATGATGGGGAAGATAATGGCTTCCGTGCGTTGGAAGAGGTGCTTAAGCGATTCATTATTTTGCATCATATCAATATACCATTGTGCCTCATCCAGCGATTCTAAACCTTCTATCTGCAGCGCCGACTGCTCGGGTGAGAAAATAACTATCTTCTGCAGGTCAAAGTCTTTAATCAGGAACTGCGAGAAATTGAATAAGGCCACTTGGTATAGCATTTCATTCAGGTCCTCTTCGTTAGCCTTAATCACGATATATACCAAACTGGGCTCGCGTGTCTCGGTGGACCATTGTTGAGTGGTCGGCTCTTCTTCTACAGGTGTCAACACTTGCTCTCGTTGCTCTTGTAAGGACGATGTTGAACCTCCTTGTTGAGATTCTCTGCCTTGCCCCATTAAGGCTAACATATCTTTCGCCATAGCCGATAACTCGTGCTCAGGATAGCGCGTTACCATATCATTAAGGGCCTGCTGGAAGGCTTGCTGACCGTCTTTCTTTGCCGTGGCAACGGCATTAAGGAAGAGCATGCGAGGCATAATGGGAGATAACGGATAAGAGGATGTGGCATATTCGCAGTTAGTCTGAACCTGTGCATAACGAGCCGCACGATAGGCATCATACGTGTCTTCGTATAAGGAGTCTTGCTCTGCTGCCATGCGTTGTAAAGCAGCAAAATAATTAGGATCAGATACGATTTGTGCCTGCGTCGAATTAGGGAATTGTTGCAGGATGAGTTGCCTGAAGTTCTTGGCGCGTTCCTCATCGTTGGTGCGTAGTGCATCTAAGTATTGGTCATAAAGTACATCCAACATGCGCGAATCATTAGGAAAACGCTTCCGGTAATCAGCTAGGGCAAGGTCGCTCATCGGCCTGTCCTCTACGCGGTCTCGATAGAGATAGATAAGGTTATGAAGCGCATCTGCTATGAGGGAATCACTTAGTGCATAGTCCTGCGGTGTACGCGGGATCTGTTGCAGGTAATACTCAGGATTATGTATGTCGGTAGATGGAGTGCCAATGGATGGGGTGGAAAGGGAGTCGGATGACATCTTGGTGGAGTCTGCCGTTCCGTCCATCTCATAGTCGTTATTCCAGTCCGAAGAGGTCACGATGGTCTTGCTCAGTCGTCTCCAGTTATCCTCTAATGTGCGCTGTCCCCACTTGCGCATAAACTCCTGTTTACCGGTTTTCATTAGTTGAGGGTTATAGAAGTACCAGTTGGCATCCTCTCCTATACGATTGCCTAACATACGCGATGTATTCACACTTTGCAGCCCTCCTCCATCCGCCAATAACTCGTTCTCGCGGGCTTTCTCTGCGGCACGAATAGAATCTTGTTTCTCCGCTTCTATCAGTTCTGCAATGATGCGTTCTACAATCTGACGTTGCTCCTCCTCAGTAAGCGTTCCTAAGTGTTGCAATGAATCTTGTAATTGAACCGTTTGTATATCTACTACCACCTCGTCTAATACTTCACTACGATGTAAAACACGGTCGTAGGCCTCATGCGTGGAGGATATAATCGCAGTGGCCTGTTTATAGCAAGGCAAAGCCAGAGGATAGTTATGGCGACCGTAGTACAGGTCCCCCGCCGTGATTAATACACCGGCTTTGGCGTCGCCATCCTGCGTGGCAGATTCAATACCTTTTTCATAGTAAGAAAGGGCTCGGACGGTATCTCCGTTGGCGAGGTAGATATTGCCAATCGTGCCGTATAGTTGATCTAATTGGTCACGGTATTTATATAGACGAGCCATGCGATTGAGTCGTTTGACCGTGCTCAGGGTGTCGCCATCTAACTCGGCGTACATCAGACGTGCATTAAATTCCATCTGCACATCCTTGGGGTGCATCTTATAAACACGCTTAAAAGCAGCTCGTGCAAGCCCGGGCTGGTTATTCTCACGATATAACTGCCCTAAAACAAATTCAAATCGAGGCAAATACTGCTTGCGCTTCTCGTCTTTCTTGGCTACGCGCACAAAAGGAATAGCCTCGGCATGATGCTCACCTTTCAGTAGAACATCGGCATTCACCGCAGAAAAGAAATTCTTGTGACGACGATTGAGATTATCGACTTGCACTTTTTGAAGTATATCTTCTGCCTCATATATCCATCCCATTTCGCCGTAGGCGCGTGCCACCCATAATTGGCATTGGGCTTGGATGTCAGGGTCGTTGTCGTATAAACGCTCTATGTAACGGAATGTACCAACCGATTCCAAAAACTCACCCTTGTGGAACTCACTCTGTGCCAACATAAACCACGCGCGGTACATCTGATTATTAAATTCCTTGCTCTTGAGCCAGTTCTGGTAAGCCGGTTTCTTGGCCTTGCGTGCATTCACTTTGGGACGGGCATGAATAGAGTGCAGTTTGATACATTTGCGACTTTTCTCAATGGACTTATCAAAGGTCGAGGCTGCGGATTGAGCAGCATCATGATCGCTAACAGGATAAAGTGGCAGCAGAGTCGCATAATTGTCCGAATGAGCCTCATCCAATGCCGTCATTCCTTCGTCGTAAGATAACCGACCGTTGAAATAAACATTATGAACCGTTTTCAGTTGATGCCATGTGCGAGATGCACCCGTGTTCTTTTGTGTCGAACAAGCGGTACAAAGTACGGTTGCTATAACCGATCCAATGCAGTAGGATATGTACGATAGGTGTTTCAAAGTGCAATTATTTTAGTCCTTTAACATGGGTGGGAGCCGGAATAAAATCCTTGAGATAGAATGGTGTGTAGTATGCCATTTCGATAGCCGGAATGGACTGGGCTTGTTCGGCAAGCGGTCCCATATAAGCGGCATTGGGAATGATGTCCGGCAGGAAATGAATATGTGGCATCCCGAGTGCTGTCTGGCATTTTGCGGCTCCGTCTCCAAAGTAATAAATAGGTTGATTGGTAGGCAGCCATTGGGCATCATCCACCACTTGCGCCATGATAGGCGTTGTGCGTTGCAATGATGTCGTATAGTGCGCAGTATAGACTTCCATCCTGCGGGCATCTATCATAGGCAGTAGAATGGCGTCTTCGGGCAGGGGCTGCGTCGCCATCGCTTGTTGACATAGGATGTCCAATGTGGGAATGGGAATAAGAGGTACATCCCATCCGTAGCATAACCCTTTGGCGGTACTCAGCCCGATACGTAAGCCGGTATAACTGCCGGGACCTTCACTTACGGCTACGGCGTCGGCTTTCCATCCCTTCTGTTGAGCCTCTTGGATGAGTTCATCAATAAAAGTAGGCAGCAGCGAAGCGTGATTGCCGCCGGCTGTGCTGAGGCGCGAAGCAACTGCTTGACCATCGATGCACCATGCTGCCGAGCAGACGGATGTACTGGTTTCTATTGTTAGTATGGTCATTATAAGACAAATTTATCCTCGTGATGTCCGGGAATAAGGACATGGTGGTTGGCGATCGGATTGGTTTGGAAGTAGTGCTTAACCGTATCGTCTATTTCGAGCCATACCTGTGTGCGGCATAGGTTGGGCTCGTATTGATTACTAACTAATTGAACATTGGCTGCAAACAGTCGTTTGAGGTCTCCGCTCAACTTAACCAACGTGTAGTCTCCTTCGGGCAGTTCGCCATGGATGGCTACTCCTATTCCGGATTCAAAGTGGGTAGTGAGCGAATGGCTGGTGGTCATTGTCAATGGCAATGTACAATGGGCAAACAGCATGCGATGGTCCTCAATGCGGGCAGGGTTGCATTGGAATCCCGGACAGCCCGTCAACCGGTGGCAGAGCATCATCGTCAGCAGAGTAGGTATGTCGCCTTCGCAGGCGGCAGGTATGCCTTCGTCATTCAATCGGCTAAGCGCAATACACCCGGTGTTCTTGACTGTGGATAACAGGTCAAAGCATCGCAATGTGATACCGGTCAACTCGTATTCGGCAATCAGTTCCTTCAAACGGTCATAGATGGCATTGGCTCCGTCTATACCGGGATCCACTTCGCCTAACGAGGTGACCCGCTCAATGGGGATATCCACTAATTGGATACCTAAATTTGTTTCAACGTTGTGATAATCCACATGACTGGCAATCAGCCAATCACTCGGCATTCCGATAACTCCTAATTTCTCCATGACCATTATTGAGATTGATCCAACTTAAGATTTCGCAGCAGGCAGCCAGAGAGTTGCTCTGTTGTCCGGCAATTAAATAGATAGGTTCATCAAGGGATATTACTCCTTCCTGAACTTTTTGCAAGAATAATTGTTCCGAGCCACCCGTCATAACGGCTACAACTTGGTTGTTGTTCACCCATTCCTCATCCAGTTGAGGCAGTTGTAATGGCTCTTGATGTAAAGAAGATGCTAAAACGTGTAACATAATTAAATTCTTTTCAGCCTGCAAAGGTACACTTTTTTTCGCATTTATACAAATTTTTCTTGCATATTCCAAAAATTCTTTGTATATTTGCAACG
>JAGHTR010000066.1 GCA_018065205.1 Candidatus Colicola caccequi | reverse complement strand
TTGGGGACAATATGGTTTATCTGTTCTTTCGACAGGATTGTAGTCCTTACATGCCACGAATAGCAGTACACTTATGTAAAGAAATACTTTTTTCATTGTTTAGTTTTCAGTACTCAGATTCCTTTTGCGCTGCAAATATACAACAAAAATTTGGAATGCGCAAATATTAAGAGCAAAAAATAAGATTTTAATCTTATTGTTGTATATTTTAAGGTAGGATATGGGAGTTTACTCACAATAGACTATCACAAAATAGACAATATGAGGCTTCTGCCTTTTTGCTCTTTACTTGCGCATTTTAATAAAGGTGAGGACTACCATTCGGAGGAATTGCGAGTTTACGAGCAAGGGAGTGCCGAATTACACATTTTTTTTGCATATATGCAAATAAAAATGACAACTTCGGGTAGAAATTGCCATTTTTGATCTTCTAAGCCTAACACAAAGCCCACGAAAAGCAAGGATTTTGGCCGGTTTGGGCGGGGGTTAGGTGGGGCTTCCGCTAGCTGCATGTGGTCCCGAAATGGTCACGAACTTTAGACGCACTTCGTCGGAGCGGCAAGTTCGCCCGGGTTGATTGCCGTTACACATACGGCCATGTTCACCATTATAGATTTCCACCGCTGTGCGGAAATATTAATACAAATTCATTTAATGAGCCTCAAGCCAGTTATGCCCAATGCCACATTCGGCGATGAGCGGGACGGACAGATGGACTACATTCTGCATTTCATCCACTACAATAGCACGGACTGTATCCACTTCGGACTGAGGGACATTGAAATTCAACTCGTCATGCACCTGCATAATCATCTGTGCCTGCAGTCCCTCCGATTGGAGTCGTTTAGCGATATTGACCATCGCCATCTTGATGATATCGGCAGCCGTGCCCTGGATAGGTGCATTCACCGCATTACGCTCCGCAAAACTGCGCACCACCGAGTTATGGCTAAGGATATCCGGCAGGTAGCGTTTGCGTCCAAAGAGGGTCTCTACATAGCCTTTCTCACGAGCAAAAGTCTTTTGTTTTTCAATAAAATCAATCACCTTAGGGAATGCCTCAAAGTACCCATCAATCAGTGCCTTTGCTTCGCTGCGGGGGCAATCTAATTGTTGCGCCAAACCGAATGCCGATATGCCATAGATGATACCAAAATTAGCCGTCTTAGCACGGCGGCGTTCCTCTTTAGTCACGTCCTCAATGGCTTTATGGAATATCTTAGCCGCTGTAGCAGCATGAACATCCTGACCTTTACGGAAAGCCGATAATAAATGTTCATCTTGGGACATGTGCGCCATCAGTCGCAACTCGATTTGCGAGTAATCGGCACTCACTATCATACAGCCTTCGTCCGCAATGACGGCTCGACGTATCAACTGACCCCGTTCGGAACGTATAGGCAGGTTCTGTAGGTTAGGATTGGATGAGGACAGACGTCCCGTAGCCGTCACCGTCTGATTATACGTAGTATGGATCTTACCCGTTTGAGGATTGATATAGGACGGCAACGTGGATATATACGTAGAGATGAGTTTCTTGAGTTCGCGATAATCCAATATCTTACCTACAATAGGATGTTTCTCTTTAAGCGCCTGCAACACTTCCTCGGACGTGGAGTACTTGCCGGTCTTGCCTCGCTTCGCCTTATCGTCCAAATGCATCTTATCAAACAGCACCTCACCCACCTGAGAAGGCGAATTGATATTAAAAGGCTCTTGTGATAACGCATATATCTCTTGCTCTAAGGCATTGAGTTCATTGCCTAATTCCACCTCTGCCTCACGCAGTATATCCACATCAAATCGCACGCCGGCTTGCTCCATATTGCGCAATACTTGTACCAGCGGCAGTTCCACTTCGTTATATAAATTCCACAAAGCAGCATCGGCCTTGAGTGCCTTCCAATCCGGTTCAATATGAGGATTGAACGACACCTCCGGATTCAGCAGATAAGCGCACAGGCGGTTCTCTATCGTGTCATAAGAAGGAGCATCCGGTTGCATCGTGGTTGCAGGGGATTCAATGTCGGCAAACAAGTCCAACGTAGCCTCAGCCGGTTTGGACGTTGATTTGGAGGTTTTGGCTACAGCAGGAGCAGAAGAGACAGCCCCCTTGATAAGCGAATTGAACTCTAACTGCTGGTAGATAGGAGCCAAACGAGACCAGTCTTTCTCGTGGATAGTCAGCGCCGTCTCATCCAAGTCAATCGGCACATCGGTGCGGATGGTAGCCAAGAACTTAGAGAAGCGGATGGCTTCCGCCTGACTCTCCACTTTATCCTTCAGCGCACCCTTGAGTTCATTGGTGCGAGTCAGTAACTCTTCTATGCTGCCAAACTGCTGAATGAGACTGACGGCAGTCTTCTCGCCTACCCCTTTGCATCCGGGTATATTATCGCTGGCATCACCCATCAGTCCTAATAAGTCAATGACCTGCTTGGTATGCTCAATACCATACTTATCGCATACTTCCTTAGGACCCAATTGTTCAAAACCACCGGTATGCCGTGGACGGTATTGCAGCACATGCTCCGTAAC
This sequence comes from Candidatus Colicola caccequi, assembly GCA_018065205.1. GTDB lineage: Bacteria > Bacteroidota > Bacteroidia > Bacteroidales > Paludibacteraceae > Colicola > Colicola caccequi. Next base: position 33,289 of record JAGHTR010000066.1, on the reverse strand, counting down.
TAACTGGCCATAGTCCTTATCAGGCGTCGCCATAAAGACCTCAAATCCTGCCTGCTCCGCCTTACCGGCTAATGTACCTACCACATCATCTGCCTCAAAGCCTTGCACCTCCAAGGCAGGAATATTCATGGCAGATAGGATATCCTTGATGATTGGCACCGCCCGACGGATGTCCTCAGGAGTCTCTTCGCGCTGCGCCTTATACGCCTCAAAAGCCTCATGCCGGAAGGTAGGTCCATGAGGGTCAAAAGCCACTCCCACATGCGTCGGTTTAAGTTTACGCAAGAGGTCCTCTAAAGTAGTCACAAAGCCATAAATAGCACTGGTGTTCTCGCCTTTGGAGTTCATGCGTGGCACGCGGATGAATGCGTAGTACGCGCGATAAATCATCGCATAAGCATCTATGAGTAGGAGTCGTTTCATATCATTAGGATTATAGCCAAACAATCGGAGATTGTCCGTGTTTGATGAGGTAATCATTTGCCGCCGAGAAATGCCCGCATCCGATGAAGCCGCGATAGGCACTAAGGGGACTGGGGTGCGGAGCGGTTAGAACGAGGTTCTTACGGCGGTCTATGAACTGCCCTTTACGCTGAGCATAACTGCCCCATAGCATATAAACAATATGTTCTCGCTGCGTATTAAGAGCCTGGATAGCAGCATCGGTCAGTTCCTCCCAGCCTTTATTCTGATGACTACCGGGATGATGGGCTTCCACGGTAAGGGTGGCATTGAGTAGCAGCACCCCTTGATCCGCCCAATGCTGCAGGTTACCGGAAGAGGGGATTGGCAGCCCTAAGTCGCGGTGCAATTCCTTATAGATATTCTCCAACGAAGGCGGGATAGTTATGCCTTCATTCACCGAGAAACATAGTCCGTGCGCCTGTCCTACATCGTGATAGGGATCCTGACCTATAATAACAACCCGCACCCTGTCAAAAGGGCACGAGTTAAAGGCATTGAAGATGAGGTTACCCGGAGGAAAACACTGCTTAGTAGCATACTCACGTCGCACAAAAGAAGTGAGTATATCAAAGTACGGCTTATCAAACTCCGGTTGCAGTACTTGTTTCCAGCTGTCCTCTATCTGCACATTCATTAGTCCACAATGAGCATAGCATCACCATAATCGCCAAAGCGATAGCCTTGCTCAACGGCTTCATTATAAGCCCGCATGGTGTTCTCAAATCCACCAAAAGCAGCCACCATCAGCAGTTGGGGCGATTGTGGGAAGTAGAAATTAACAAAGAAAGCATTGGCTACCGTGAAGTCATACGGCGGGAAGATGAACTTATTGGTCCAACCATCGTATGGTTTAATCTGACCATCTATGCCTGCCACGTGCTCCATTGCCCGCATGACCTCGGTGCCGACGGCACAAACACGTGTTTGGTTAGAATGTGCCTTAGTAATAGCGTCTGCTGTCTTTTGAGGAATCATAAACTGCTCCGATTCCATCTTATGCTTAGTGAGGTCCTCCACATCAATCGCGCGGAAATTACCTAACGACATGTGCGAAGTGACGAACTCGATTTCAGCACCTACTATCTCTAAGCGTTTAAGCAACTGCTTGGAGAAGTGCAAGCCGGCAGCAGGAGCAGCTACGGCACCTATCTTATCGGCAAAGACGGTTTGGTAACGTTCCTCATCCAACTCGTCTACCGTCATATCGGGAAAGACCTTTTCAAACTCTACCTTGGTATCCTCTTCCATCGGACGACGGATATACTTAGGCAATGGCATGTTACCTAAACTATACAAATACTGTTTGAACTCAGAGTTATCGTAGTCCGTAAGGAAACGGATGGTACGTCCGCGAGAGGTAGTATTATCGATCACCTCACCCACGATAGTTGTATCTTCGTCCAAGAACAGTTTATTACCAATACGAATCTTACGAGCGGGATCCACTAACACATCCCAGTAACGCAGGTTATGGTTCAACTCGCGCAGCAAGAAAATCTCGATGTTGGCCATCGTCTTCTCTTTCTTGGCATACAAACGAGCGGGGAACACCTTAGTATCATTGAAAACAAACACATCGCCTTCACCAAAGTAAGCAACCATATCACGCACTAATTTATGCTCAATCTCGCCACTTTTTCTATGCAGCACCATCAAACGTGCATCTTCACGATAAGGACTAGGATACTGGGCAATCAGTTCTTCCGGCAGACGGAACTTGAACTGACTAAGCTTCATGTTGTATTGGTCAAAATGATTCATATAGATATTTTTTTATTATTGCTGATTAATGATTTGTTCAAACTGTTCAAAACTGATGCAGTCCTCCACTCGTATATCCCCTACCCGTATGCGACGCAACGCAATCAGATGGGCACCACTATCTAATCGTTCGCCTATATCTCGAGCCAAAGCGCGTATATACGTTCCTTTGGAGCATACCACGCGTATCTGTAGTTGCATCAAAGCCGGATCAAAGGATAGCACCTCTATCTCATCTATCTTGAGCAACTTAGGTTTGAGTTCCACTTCCTGCCCTTTTCGCGCCAGTTCATACGCCCGCTTACCATCCACCTTAACGGCCGAGAAGATTGGTGGAACTTGCCATTGTTCGCCCAAGAAAGTAGGAATGACTTGGTCGATTAACTCGCGCGTTATATGATTGGTCGGATAGGTCCGGTCAATGGGCTTTTCCAAGTCATAACTGGGCGTTGTAGCACCTAATTGTAGGGTAGCCACATATTCCTTGATATGCTGCTGAAGAGCATCAATGAGTTTAGTTTTCTTGCCGGTACAAACAACTACGACACCGGTGGCTAACGGATCCAAGGTGCCGGTATGACCGACCTTCAGTTTCTTAGTGCCTAACTTATGGCACAACAGCCACCGCGACTTACCCACCACATCAAAGGATGTCCAACGATATGGTTTATCAAAACCGATTATTTCCCCCTCAACAAAGTCCATAACACAATGCAAACCCACCCATCAGTAAGCAATATATCGCGAAATAGATTAGTTTTTGTCGTTTCACAATGGCTATCATCCATTTACAAGCGGCTGCGCCTACCACAAAGGCACTCACAAACCCCACCAACATCACCGTCCATGTGAGGCCCGTTACCACTTCGCCTTGCAGGATATCCAATATATTGAGGAACGTCTCTCCCAGGATAGGCACAAGGACCATAAGAAAGGAGAACTGCGCCACTTGTTCTTTCTTATTACCTAAAATCAGTCCGGTAGCAATCGTCGTTCCACTGCGGCTGAGTCCGGGCAGTACCGCACACGCTTGTCCGATACCTATAATCAAACTATCCCACCAGCCAATCTGTTCTTTGGTACGAGGCTTAGCGTAATGGGCAAAAGTGAGTAAACAAGCGGTCAGTATCAAGCATACACCAACTACGACGATGCCGTGACCGAAGATGGCCTCCACTTGGTCCTTAAAAAACATACCTACAATAAAAACAGGAACCATCGATAGGATAATCTTACCGGCATACTGTTTCTCGGCGTTCCATGCGGGTGTAGTAAACGTACCTTTCATTATCCACGCCACTTCCTTCCACAACACCAACAGCGTTGAGCATACCGTAGCAGCATGTACGAGCACATCAAAAAATAGCATATCTCCATCTGCGAACTCAACGCCTAAGAGCGTTTGACCAATGGTAAGGTGACCTGACGAGGACACAGGAAGAAACTCTGTTAATCCTTGGATGATACCAAGTATAAGTGCTTGAAACCAACTCATTTCTTCTTAAATAAGATAGCAAAAATCATTAATACAAACCCTGCCAATGAAATCATTGGACCTACCGTGATGCGACGCGTTGAGAAAATATCCGGGTTATACTGTTCACCACTGGGTTCACCTCCCATTAAACATAGTCCGACTATAATGACTACAATGGAAATGGCAATTAAAATCAAGTTAATCTTATCTAAATTATATTTCATACATCTTATCTGTTTTCATACGTATATACTTGCCCGTAGCAATCATCGATGCAATAAAAGTGATTACCTGTCCGCCCAACAGTACCAATAGCACCACAAAACCAATATTCACCATATTGAGTTCGAATAACCATACGCCTAATCGTTCATGGGCATAGAAGACCGCTCCGGCCAATACGGCAATAGCAATTAATCCTGCCTCAAAGCCCATCAACACATTACGGCGTACGAAAGGCGCACGAATCACCCAAGAGGTAGCACCTACCAGACGCATCGTATTAATCAGGAAACGCTTGCTATACACATGCAAACGCACCGTATTAACAATCAAAGCCACCGATATAAATAGTAGCACCAACGCAATCGCCAATAGCACCACCGAGAACTGTCCCACATGCAGGTCTAACATCCTTATCACTTCCTGTGGATGCTCAATCTTATCGATATATGGCAGTTGCTCCAATTGTTCGGCAATCGCTTCTATACTATCTTTTTGAGCATAGGATGCATTCAGGTGCATCTCAAACGAAGCGCTCAATGGGTTGTATCCCAAGAACTTCTGCGGATCCTCTCCTAAACGCGTTATATGCTCCTGCAATGCCTGTTCTGATGACACGAAGGTTACATCATGGCAGTAAGGTGCGGTCTCCAACAAGTCCTGCAACCGAGTTACCTCGGTTTCAGAAGCTTTTTCGGTCAATACAACCGTAACGGTCACACTCTGCTTAACCTGCTTTAGTATTTGATGAGCAGATAGCAGTAGCACCGCTTCCAAACCCACCATAAACAACACCAGCGAAATACTGATGGTGGTGGTGAGATACATATTAAAAAACCGATGTTTCACGATGATAACCTGAGCCGTTAGTATGACAAAGCAGGCAGGTCCGTGACCTGCCTGCTATAAATATTAATATTCCCAGAGGTCTTGCTCAAATGTCAACAGTTCGTATTCGATACGATCTTGCTCTTGCTTAGCATCTTTTTCTGTGAGGCAATAATCCAAAATCATACGATTGTAGATATTACCTTCACCTACGATGTAAGACGAGAACAAACGCTTTTCGAAGAACTCCTCAAACGTTACACGCTTAGCCTCGTTTTGGCTTGGAATCAGGTAATGCGAAGCCAAGTAGGGACGTAATTGGTCATACAGAACCCAGAACTTAACCGACGTACGCATAAACTCAGCAGGGCTTTCTTCATCACCCGATGCCTGGTCCGGTTGTAGCGGAGCTAAGGCTACGATTTTGCGGTACATACGAGAAGTTGATTTATCAAAGAAGATCACTTCATACAGCAAATACTTAAGTTGGTTACGCACATAGGTGTTGTAGTTATAGGGTTGGAAAGAGAACGTATCAGCAATACTATCGTAATTGAGGACATAAGATGTCTCATCCTCACGATCTAATTCACCGATACCACCTACCATAAATTGGTCCTTAATTTCGTTACGAGGCACAATATTCTCCATCGACAGAACGGGTTTAAGCACACGCTCGCTACGACGGAAGATAGTCATTCCATTTTGAACGGCATCCACGATTAAGCGATAAAGACTCATGTACGTCGGATCATCCGGCTCAACGGGGAAATACAACTGGTAGTTCTGTTTTTGACGCATATCAATGATACGATAGATATCACGACGCCAAACTACATCTTCAGTACGATGTTGAATAGTAACCACAGAATCTGCTGCTTCTGTCAACTCTTGCGTCTCCAAACGAACAGTACCATCGGGAGCGAAGAACGAATTAATCGGATGCTGTGCTTGAGCGCTAATAAAAGCCAAACTCAACAAAAGCACTAATGCACTAATTTTTTTCATATCACTTGGTTTTGTATTTCTATTATTTAAGACCTAATGTCAAGTTCGGCAATGTATTAACCTTACCACTTGGTTCACGATACTTAATAGTCATGATATTGAGCACATCACCACTACGCAGTTTACCAATAGCCGTCATCATATCACGGCTGAACTTATTACCTTGTGCCTTCAGATAGCGACCTCCGGCATAAATCTCGAAACTAACAATAGTAAAAGGCAAATCCAATACACCATCCGGGCCATAACTTGCCTCCAGATGGGCATCACCACTCTTCAATGCCTTAATACCAATACGCTCGGTACCATCGTAGGTGTCTGCACCGGATAGCAAGAAAGCACTTGGTTTAGGCAGCGGTTTAACCTTATAGTCATTAGCACCCATCAGAACAGTACGTCCATCTACTTCAGCATGAACAGAAATCTTAACAGTCTTGCTGCTCTCGCTAGGCAGAATGATATACAAACCATTCTTTTGAGTAACGGTAGCTCCGGTAGCCGATACTTTAATCTTATCACCACCCATACCGGGGACGGAGATATTAAACTTATTCTCATATCCGGTATAGATTGTGTTCATATCGATATTGGAGATAGATGCAGAAGGAGCACCAACGGTGTATTGACCCTTGAAGTTATAGTGAGTTGTATCACCCGGCATCAGCATATAACCGGTATAGGTGTGTTGACCAATTTGGTTTGCTACCAAATCATACACACCATCAGGGTATTCATTACCATTGATATACACCATAGGCAGGTTAGTTGTATCCACAGCAGCCGAAACGATGCGTGCGCGATAGTGACCGCCTTGCATGATGTACTCACCATTATCCGGCAAGATTAATGCCTGTACGGAGTTAATCACGAAGTCAGAAGATCCGGCAGATTTGTAAAAGAAATTCAAGAAGTCATTCTCCACCATACGGATATCGTTCTGATACTTAGTCAGCAATGCCAAAACGGCACCGGCAGGCATCTCCTCGAAGATAGACTGCTCCCAAGGAATAGTCTCACCCTCTTGGTTAGTAACCGTTCCGGTAGAGAACAAAGAATTCACCATGGCTGTTTTCTGCTCCCATTCATGTGCGAAAGCAGCATCCTTCATCTTATTTTGGAGACACTCGGAATCGGCAGAGGACATATACTGACGATAGAGGTCCATACGAGCGCGCAGTTCCTCCGCGTTCGTACGCCCGCTCGCGTCCTTCATATTTAACGCGTATTGGTGAGGTTTATTGGTTTCAGAGCCATTCTTGATATCGTCCGGCATCGTGGTGTAGTTCTCACCATCCACCATATTAACAATATCCAATTTAAAATGCTCCAGGTAATCATATAAGTCATCACTCATCTTTTTGTTAGTCTGAGCGATAATCCACCAATCACCATATTTCTTTCTGCCACCTTCGTCCTTGCTGTAGGCAGCCTCGAAAATCTTCATTATATCTTCGGTACGAGCGTCCGTTGATTTAATAGAAGATTCCATAGAATGACGCAGTTTAGTGAAACCGTTAATGATATCGGCACTTACATTCAAGGCCAACATGGCGGTCAACACCAAGTACATCATACCAATCATTTTTTGTCTCGGGGTTTCCGGACAGTTTTTTGCTCCACCCATTTCTTTAGATTTTAAAGTTAATAGTTGAAAGTATTACTTAGATTGATGCAATGCCTTATGCAAGTGCATTTAACATATTACCATAAATCTTATTCAAATCAGCTACTTGTTGAGCTAATTTCTTTTGAGCTGCATCGTAAGCCTCTTGACTCTTGAGTGATTCTGCAGCCAGAGTTTGCATCTTTTGGAAGTCAGCACCGACAGCCTCAACATTCTTGGTAGCGGCAGCTACAGCGTTAGCCTGAGCCTTATAAGCCTCCACTTGACCTTGTACAGCAGCTAATTGCAACTCGTAAACGGAATTTAACGAAGCCAACTTTTGACCCATAGCACCAACTTCTTTCTCATAAGCCTTCGTGCCGGTAGCTACTTGCTGCAGGTCCGTAGCAATCGTGGTATAAGCAGCATTCAGAGAAGCAGCCTTGTCACCCAAAGCATTAGCGCTCTCTGCATATTTAGCAGCAGCTTCGCTGGCAGCATCCATTTTCTCGCCTAACTTATTGGTAGAAGTAGCCAATTTACCTAACTCAGAGAGTTGTCCGGCAGTCTTAGCCAAATCATTTAAAGAACCTTTCAATGCATTTAGTTCAGCATCGCTAAGTGGAGAAACACCTGCTTTCGGAGCCTCACCGGCATTGCCTCCTACTTGAGGAGCCATACCAAGTTGCTCCTTGGAACGAGCAACGCGCTCGTCAGGAGAACCATATTCTATCAATTGTGGGAACACGTTACCCCAGTGGAATTCCTCGTGAGGAGACTCTAATACACCAATCATAAACAAGATTGCCTCGGTAATCATACCGCACATCAGCACAGGACCTGCTCCGGGGAAGTGCATGATCTTAAACAACGCACCAATAATAACGACAGATGCTCCTAACGAATAAACGATATTAACAACGTTCTTTCCTTTGTAGGAGTGATACCACGTCATGAATTTACCTTCTTGCTTTCCTTCGAAAGACTCATACCAGCTTGAATAAGCATTTTGATTTTGTACAGTTGCCATATTAGTTAGTTTTTTGTTTTTACCAAGTATTTGATTTTAGATTAGTCTCCTATATAGGAACGAACGCAACGGAATCCAATGTATGGACGGCTCTCGTATTGGTACTCGTACGTACGAACGCCACATTGCATATAATAAGAAATGTCTTTCCAACTACCACCACGGATCACTTTCTTCTTCAACATATCGCTATCGTCCTTACGAGCCATATATTGGAAGTCCGGGTTGATATCACTAATGTAAGTATTAGAACTTGCATTAAAACTGGAAGAGGTCCATTCTGCCACGTTACCTGCCATATCAAACAAACCAAAGTCGTTTGGACGGAATTGAGCTACACGCATCGTCATAGATCCGGTATCATCGTTATATGAACCACGGTAAGGCTTAAAGTTAGCTAAGAAGCAACCCTTGGCATCGCGAGCATAATTGCCACCCCAAGGATACATAGCCATCTTACGTCCACCACGAGCAGCGTATTCCCACTCAGACTCGGTCGGTAAACGGTAGTATTGAGAAACTTCTTTATTAGCACTACGGAAATAATTAGTACGCCAGTGGCAGAAAGCGTGAGCTTGCTCCCAAGTAACACCTACTACAGGATATTCAGCATAACCGGCATATGAGAAATAACCGTGCAACATAGGCTCGTTATACGCGAATTGGAAATCACGAATCCAAACCATTGTATCCGGATAAACATTGATAATCTTGTTGGTCAACAAATCCTTTGGCTCGCGAAGCGGACGAATGATGGTACTATCCTGAATCCAGCCGTTCTCATCTACCCAGAAAGAGTCAACACGAGAGGTCGCATTTTCCGGATAACGTCCCTTAGCCACATCAAACTTATTCTGAGGCAATTGAGCTTGGTCGTAGTTCATCCATGAATAGTTGTAAAACATAGAAATCGTACGCAAGGTACCATCCGCATAAAACATAGGTTCTAAAGCTTCCCGAATTTCTTCCTCTTTACTTGTCCAAGGAATTTTCTTCTTCCAGTTGATGGCATAATTCTCTTCATCAAACTCCTCGTTACGAGGTTGGATAGCATAGTCGGTCAAGCCGGCTTCAATCAAATGGGTGTAAGCAATAGAGTCACGAACCCAGAACACAAACTGTTTATACTCGTTGTTCGTGATTTCTGTTTCGTCCATCCAGAAGGCCTCCACCGTTGCCATAAAGGTATTGTCCGGCTGATGGAAAATAGCAGACTGCGTATTTTCGCCCATCATAAAAGAGCCTTTTTTGATAAACACCATTCCGAAAGGATTGGCTTCCTTAAAATCTGTGTTTTTCTGAGCACCCACCAGTTCTCCTGCAGGGCCGTTACATGCAGCCAGCATCAATGCCAAAGCTGCTACTGAAAGAAATTTAACGACTTTCATATTGTTTGATTTATGTCTTGTTTGCGTTATTTTGACGTCCCTATAAGTATCGAACACTCTTGTACTTATTGGTTCGTTTCGGTTTCAATATATTAAATCCGTAGGCCAAATAAATCTCGTGAGAACCATATGTTGCACGAATCAATTTATTTGCCGGCAATTCAAATGTATATCCCAATTGCAATCCACTAACAATATCCACCCCTAACAACACATTCACACTACCTGCAATTCGATACCCCAATCCAAACCTAACTCGTTCTTTCCACTCTGCCAACATGGTGAGGTTAACATCCCAGTTCACAAAATCAGTCATCACCATAAGGCTTGGTTTTAACACCCATTGAGGAGCATATTTCAATTTCCAGTTATATCCACCTGCTATATACAACGTGCCCACTAACGTTATCTCCGACAAATCACTCCACTCCACCTTAGGTCTGGTTAAGTGACTATAACTGATGCCGGCCCACCAAGTAGGAGCGCTATAGTACAAGCCCAAGCCCATATCAAACGTCATCCCATTGCTTCCCTTCTCGCCGCTTCCCTTAGGAATAGCAGGATCGTTTTCACTAAAAAAACCACCTTCACCCACTTCTGCAGCAACTTGAGCAAGATTAATACTGTCGGTCTTAAAACTCATATTGACAAATCCCAAATCAACACCAGCGCTCAAATACCCGTTACCAATCTTATGGCGATAAGCATATTGGACGTGGAACGACTGGTTTGAGAACAGTCCGTACATATCGTTTAAGAACCGAACTCCGGCAGCATGTTTCGTATTGTTAATGACGAATGGCGAACAAAACGTAAAGTAAGTAGTCATCGGAAAGTTACTTATGCCCGTGAATTGCATGCGGTGCATGCCCGCTACGCGCATTAAGTCGCCATCACCCGCCGCTGCGGGATTATACGTCTGTTGCAAGTGCATGTATTGACCTAACTGCGGATCCGTTTGCGCCCGAGTAGAAGCCACAACAACCAACAGTATTATCAATGCAATCCATCTTGCCTGTTTCATTTTCCTATATTAGTATTCCTCTTCGTTGAAGAAGAAATCGTCCTCCGTCGGATAATCCGGCCATAAATCCTCTATGCACTCGTAAACTTCATCCTCATCCTCAATCTCCTGCAAGTTCTCAATAACCTCCATAGGAGCCCCCGTACGGTTGGCATAATCCAACAATTCTTCCTTAGTTGCAGGCCAAGGAGCATCTTCCAGTTTCGATGCTAATTCAAGTGTCCAATACATAGTTTTTATATAGATTTTAGGTACTTCTTATCGAAATTAGCGTGCAAAAGTACAAAAAATAATCTAAACATGCAAATTTTTTTTCACTTTTTCCAAAAAAACATCTCAAAACCCTCATTTTTTGCGATTTTTTTGGCGACTACAAACAAAAAATCGCTTAATCTATTCACAAAAATGCACTCTTGCTTCCAAACGCCACTTTCATTCTTTTTTTGACGAACTTTGAGCATATATCGTTCCAACCTTCTCGCCACCGTACGACATATATGTGCTTGACACATGGCTTCGTTTCCGGCAGGCAAAATAAACCCTTTCAAACATGGCAATTCGGCCTCCATTTGATCGATTAACGATTCAATATGCAACACATCCTTCTCCGTAATCCATTCTCCGGGAGCGCAAGCTAACGAAGCACCTAAATTGAATAATTTATTCTGCATCCACTCTAAATCAGCATCCAACGCATCCATGTGCAAAGCTTGCACCTTGCAGCGCAACATTCCCATTTGGGCATTTAGTTCGTCCGCCGTACCATAAGCCTCCAATAGGCCCGTACACTTAGAAACACGCTTGCCATTCGCCAAACTGGTATAGCCTTTATCTCCTGTTTTAGTATAAATCATCATCGCACTCCTTTCAGTTTATCCACACAAGGTTCTTAGTATGTGATTAGTATGTGATTAATATGTGATTAATATGTGATTAGTATGTGATTAGCGATACATCACCGGACGATTCTACATACGTAAACGGTAGTGGCGCTTAATCAACGGAGGATAAACCAACACCACACCCATTTGTCCCAAATCCAAAGTAGATGTCACCCGGTCATCCTGTCCTATTTGTTTCCACGCCATGTACATATCCCTACTATAGCGTATATCATCTAATACAACCATACTATCGCCATTCAGCAACGGTCGCAACATATCCCAATAACGCAAGGTAGCCTCTCCGGTGTGATTGGCATCCATAAGCACAAAGTCTATCGTCTCACCTTGTTTGCTCAGCTGAGTGATATACTTAGGCAAAGTCTCATCTATATTCCCCCTTATCAAACGAATCCGCTGCAGGCCTAATTTTTGCCAATTCAATTCCGCCATCATACCTACTTCGGCACTCCCCTCAAACGTAACTACTTCATTTGCACTATTCACCGAAGCCAAATACGCCGTAGTAAGACCCAAACTGGTTCCCAACTCAACAATACGCAACGGGCGTCGCCTTTCTGGCACATACTCTGTTCCACTCATATAATTAAGCACCCTACTTAATCGCTGAGCATCAGAGGCCCTCATCACACTTTTTTTAGCAATATGTGACACTAATTCCTCGCGATTGATTCCGGTGCCATAATCCTCTATATGCACCAATTTCGGGGCACGCAACATAGCCTCTCGGCGCCGCTCTATATCCTCCCATGCATACAAGCGATTGGTATCATAGAGTATATGCCGCACCAAATAAAACAGACGAGGCGAATGTATCCCTTCGCCCCCTGTATTCCACGCTGACAGACGATGCCATATCATGGACATTATCCGAAACCACAAACGTTTAATCATCGTTCGTTAGAATGGCGCATTAATCATACTTACCACTCGCTTAATATGCTCCTTGGCCGCCTCCAGATCTTTGCCCATGGACGTACTTGCGTCTAACAAAAAGATGCAGTAGGTATTGGGGTGTATTGTAGCGTTTCTGGTGTACTCGGTATTGGTCTGCCAAACTCGTCCATTTTGATAAGATTGAACAGCATCAACCGGATTAAAAAAGGCCTTTGACGAGGGCAAACGCAAGTCTCGTAAGCGGAAATAAACGTTACTCATCTTGCTATCCGTCTCTATAGACTTTAGATAGGTACCTTTTTTGTTGCAATAGCGCGTATCCGTAAAGCGAGAAGTAAGGTTAGTCAACGTCAGATTATCCAACTTATACTTATTAACACCACAACGTTTAAGCACACCTTCAATCTTAGCTTCATCGCCATTAGAAGAGGTTAATGTCATACGGATCAACTTGCCTACAAAGTCCTTAGATACACGGAATTCATACTTAGAGTGACGGAAATCATCCTCCAATTCCGTGTAAATATCATCAAAGTCCGTGCTTATATTTACTTTAGGTGCTTCACCATCCGAACTATAACGCAGGCAATCAAACTGCTCACTTAGATATGCATCAAAATCCTGCTCCGACATTTTATTGTCCTTACGCACACGCTCTAAATCATCACCACGAAGTACCATCGGGTAAACGGTCAACATATTCCAATCCTTGCCTACGCCCATCACATTCTTCAATCGACGTGCAATACGTTTTCTATACTGCTCAGGACGAGAAATAAAAGTGGTCTGACGATGGTTATGCGACACACTAACAGACGCATTATCCAAACCATCAGATATAACAAATATGTAGTATAAGGTCTCCGGGTCACGTTTCGCCACCTTAGTACGGACATACTTGATACGATCAATTGCCACATCTGTAGCATAGTACAACGTCGTATTATCACCGGTACGGACATCTTCCAACAACTCACCAAATCCTTCTTCATTCGCCAACAAGTCATACGGCGCACTTTGCGGCTCTAAATTCTTGAACGGACCTTCCTCCACATGGTAACTAGGCTGAACATCTGCACTAAAACCTATTAAATCGGCACGGGAGAATGACTCATGAATTTTACAAGATGGCAAAACAACCAATGGTAAAATTAGACTCAAAACAGATATTTTTCGCATAAATTATTAAATTTGGCTGCAAAATTACAAAAAAAATGGCAAAAAACAAAAAAAAATGCAAATAAATTTGCTCATATCAAAAAAAAACTGTACTTTTGCAGTCGCTTTTGGGAAAAAACTCAAAATAGAGGTCCATTAGCTCAACTGAATAGAGTACCACACTACGGATGTGGGGGTTGCAGGTTTGAATCCTGCATGGATCACAAAAAACGAAAAAAGAGCATCTGCGAGTTTACTCACAAATGCTCTTTTGCACCTTATTAGACCTAGCGAGGTCTACATTTGGGGATAATTGGTTTTGACAGCAGGCAGAATAGGTATGTAAGCATGCCGAGCATGGACACCGCTCGTACTTAGGGTCCAACAGTTTAACTGGCAACAACAATGTAGCTCTCGCTGCTTAATCTGAAGTATAGTAAGATTACTTTTTTCTCCCGACAAGGTTGGGAGACGAGACATCGCTCCAAGCCCGGCTTCGCGGCTGAATGGATATAGCGGTGCAGAAATTGCGAAGATGGTTGACGTAAGCTGCGGTGCGTCAATGAGACATTAGCAGATAAGGCTTTAATTGGTGGCTTGGGTCTTGTTAAAGCACGAAAATGCAGGCCAAGATAAGCATGTAGAAAGCGTATTGATTCCTTGTTTGGACGTGGGTTCGACTCCCACTATCTCCACTATGACATCTCAAGAGTTACAAAACATCAAACAGCGATTTGGCATCATTGGTCAAAACGACCGCTTAAATCGCGCAATTGAAGTGGCTGTGCAAGTCGCTTTGACTGATTTGAGTGTATTGGTAACCGGCGAATCAGGATCCGGCAAAGAGTTCTTCCCACAAATTATTCATGCGTATAGCGCACGGAAGCACGGTCCGTATTTTGCCATCAACTGCGGAGCAATCCCTGAGGGAACAATTGACAGCGAATTATTCGGTCATGAAAGAGGAGCCTTCACCGATGCAAAAGCCGATCGTAAAGGTTATTTTGAAATAGCTAATGGTGGAACATTATTCTTAGATGAAGTGGGCGAGTTACCCTTAGCCACTCAAGTGCGTCTGTTGCGTGTTTTAGAAACCGGTGAATTTATTCGGATGGGATCCAGTACAGTACAAAAAACAAACGTACGAGTAGTGGCGGCCACTAACATAGACATGCAGCAGGCTATACGCGAAGGCAAGTTCCGGGAAGACCTCTATTATCGTCTAAACACCGTGGAGATTAAAGTACCGGCTCTTCGTGAACGCAAAGAAGATATTCCAATGCTATTCCATAAGTTCGCTTTAGATTGTAGCGACAAGTATCGGATGCCTGCAGTTAGACTAAACGATGAGGCTACAGAATTGCTCAAGAGTTATTATTGGAACGGCAATGTACGTCAACTAAAGAACGTTGCAGAGCAAATCAGTGTTATTGAAAAGAATCATGACATTACCGCTGATACGCTACGCAAGTATTTGCCCGTTAACGAAGGTACACATGCCATTGTGTTAGGCAAAACAACCACACAAGAAGGCAACTTCATGAATGAGCGAGATATCCTGTACAAAATACTTTTTGATATGAAACGGGATATGAGCGATATGCGGCAGCAGATTCAAGATTTAATGCGTAATTCTGCAGAACCTCGCACACCCTTAGTAGATACCCCCATTCACCATTATGATGATGCGGAAGAGGCTGAGGAATATGCAGAAGAGGTAAGTAGCATTGATGAAGTAGCTAAGGAACAAACTCTTCGAGCTTTAGAAAAAAGTCAGGGTAATCGGCGCGAAGCGGCTAAGATGTTAGGTATGTCAGAGAGAACGTTATACCGTAAGATAAAAGAATACGGGATTTAGTACACCACGTAGAAATGAAAAAATCACTATCATTCATAGTTTTACTGCTCCTAATGCCCGGATGCGCCATTAGTTATAAATTCAATGGCGCCAGCATTGATTATTCCACGACTCATAGCATATCAATTGCCGATTTCCCCAATATGGCAGCGTTGGTTTACCCTCCGCTAAGTAATGATCTAAGCGAAGGAATCCGGGACCTATTTGCTCGTCAAACACGATTAGAGATATTGCGCAAAAATGGTGACTTGGAACTAGAAGGAGAGATTACCGGTTACGATATTGCACAAATGGCAATTGCTGCAGATAGTTATGCCAGCGAGACCAAACTTACCATTACTGTGCGCGTTCGTTTTACCAACAATAAGACCCCTGAAGAAAGTTTTGAAAAGACCTATACGGCTTTCCAAACATTTGATGCCAATAAATTGCTGACCGACGTACAAGACGAACTCTGCGCAACCATGATTACAGAAATTGCAGAGAATATTTACAACGATACCGTAGCAAAATGGTAAAAAAATTTGCATATATCGAATTTTTTATGTAATTTTGCACGCTAATTTGGAAAATAACTATTAAAACATACAACTATGTACACTCTATTTACTGTTTTTATTGTAATCGCAGCTATTCTGCTTATCCTCTTGGTTCTGGTTCAGAACAGCAAGGGCGGAGGTTTGGCTGCAGGTTTTGCCAGTGGTAACCAAGTAATGGGTGCACCTAAGACAACCGACTTCCTTGAGAAAGCAAGTTGGACCTTAGCCGGCATCATCGTTTTCTTAAGCATCTTAGCCGTTGGAATTAAACAAGGTCAACGCGAAATGACAGCTGAAGATAGCGCTATTACTGAGCAAGTTGAGCGCGCTGCTGAAGCACTGCCACAACCCACTGCTCCCGCTGCTGATTTTAGCGAAGAAGCTGCTAATCAAGCAGAATAATTACCATTGCTTACGGAACAAACCGCCTACTAAACAAAGTAATACGTAGAACGGATAAAGAACTTCTAAAAGCAAAGCTACTCCAAAAGAGACCTTCGGGTCTCTTTTTTTGATGAGTGAATACTCAACAGGGAATTTAATTAAAACAACCAGTGGACATACTAATTGACATAGATTAGCCAATACCACGGCACATCCACAACGGAGAATGTAGGCATCTGTATAATGCGGTGCTTTACCAGCCCAACGCATACGTTGACGCAATAAGGAACGCAATGACGTATGGGCAGTTATAGTAGCTGTATAATCCGGTTCATCAATTACTTCAATCCGTAAGCCACGACGACGAAAACTCTCCAAGGCAAACATATCGTCACCTGAAGGAATCTCAATATGCAAGTCCTCATAGCCCTCCAACCACCGTGTTCTATTAACAATCAAATTAGCACCACTGCACATTACAGCCCGTCCCCTCTTAGCAGTTTGCATCGTCAGTTCTTGCATTGCAGCATATTCTGCTTGCTGCAGCCGTTCTATGAGAGACGAACCTCCTTGCATCCGCAAAGGCAATATGTACATATCTGCACCTGACAACTTCAATCTATCCCATTTAGACGCTACCGAAGGCTGCACATCATCGTCCATCATCCAAATATAATCCGTGGTAGCAGCACTAATCAATTGACGCAAGGCATACTTCTTACCTAAGTTATCATCATTGATGCCTCGACGAGGAATAACAATGGTGAACGGATAGGTTGATTGGGTATGACTTATTTGCTTTATTTTATTTAGTTGTTGACTAAATAGCGGATAGGACTTGGTGATACAATCCGTATCATCACACGGTAAATCTGCTGCTAATAAGGCCATCGCCACGCGATGATCTGCATTAGGGAGCGATTGTGCCACAGACTCCAACCGATTGGATTCTTTATAAGGTAATGCATCCGTACCAGTTGCTTGCAAAGGTTTATGCAGTTGGCGACAAGTAATTGCAACAGCCGGATAAAGATCTGGGCAGCAACGAAAATCTACCTGCAAAAGACTCTTATCCGTTGCGTGCTCGCGCACGATGCGCGCACCCGCATTTATAAAATAGGTCTCCACACCCAATGCTCGAAATAGGTCGGCCACCACCCTATCTCCTTGCAACGAATCCGGTTGCAATTCATTCAGTAACACTTCTCCACCATGCAAGGCCACGTACTCATACCAAAAAGCAGCAGCAGACCAATCGCGTTCCATCGTATCATACCCCTTCTGCATTTGTTGAGTCATTGAGATATATGGAGACTGCACATCTGTTGTCACTTCTATACCAATCAGCAGCAGTGCTGAAATAAACTGCGTAGATAATGGCCGTTGGATAGTTACTTTATGACGAAGTAACTTAGTGCCCACTATACGCAAAGGCGGAAAACCGTCCTTGTCTATATACATTATTTGCGCCCCACATTGATGCAAAGCCTCCACCTCTTGTTGAATGGGGCGTTCATACATACGGTTATCTCCGGTTAGCACTACCTCATACCCGTCTAATTGTGCGCAATAAGCCGTAAGGAATCGCATCGCCGTGCCACAGTTATGGCAGTCTATTGTAATGGATTGCCCTTGTTGAACTTGGCGAAGTTGCCCCAAAGCATCATGTAATAGCCGCACATCATCCGGCATAGCACAAGTGACCTCCATTAGGGGGTCACCATGCATTGCTTGAATAATCAATCGACGATTAGCTATACTCTTTGATATGGGTAAGTCAATTGAAATCATCTATCAGTTGATATCCGGCAAATTGGAATAGTCATTGCTATAACGCAAGTGCTGTGCCACATAATTCTCCGAATAATCAATTTTGACATCCTTTATATTACCCTTTCTATCATAAATAGCGTGATAAACAGGATTGACAAAACCTTTATATGGAGCCAAATTCAATGCTGCATAACGTGTTAACATCTCTTGATGCAGACTCTGATCCACCTTCACGGCATAAGTCTCCACCAATTGTTTTGCGGCAAGATAATCTCCCTCAGAAGTAATACGTTGTATTTCTGCTAACATATCGCCAACCACTCGGCGCACACCTTCGTAGTCATTGATTTGCAAATAATGCTTGCCATCCTTCTCAACAATAGCCATCTCGCCGTTTTCACAGTGATCATATACCCATGCTGCAATGAGTTGACGATTACGCATATGTGCTTCCTCTATGTCCTTGCCGGGTTCAATACGCACTAATTGAGTCATTAAACCATTCATTATCTGTTGGTAATAGGCTGCCTTATACGCCTCCGAATTGGGCAATAGTCCTAACTCAACCAACTTAGCATCACCTAAGAAATACAAAGCAAAGAGGTCTGCTCGCGTTTCCTCAATCGTGGAAGCATGTTCCTTGAGTGCATCCTTGCTTACGCCCGGCATCAATTTACCGGAGCCATGCCCAACACACTCATGTAAATCAGTATGTAAGTCACCACAACGGGCTCCATATTGTTCATAGAGTTGACGAATATCATCATCAATCATAAACTCCTCATTAAAGCCATTCCCTTTAGCAGACTCATTGTATGCTTGCACTAAGTTATCAATTGTCACGGATTTTGACCCATAGGCTTTTCTAATCCAATTAGCATTGGGCAGATTGATACCAATAGGGGTTGCAGGATAGCAATCACCGGCTAGAATAGCAGCCGTAATCACTTTGGCACTCACGCCTTTCACCTCCTCCTTTTTATATATAGGAGCCGTGGTTGAATGGTCCTCAAACCATTGCGCATTAGCCGAAATAATCTCGGTGCGGCGAGTAGCTTCCTCGTCCTTGAAATTAACCAAGGACTCCCACGTTCCGGTGATACCTAATGGGTCTGTATAAGTCTCCGTGAAGCCATTCACGAAATCTACCTTACTTTGTAAATCCTTTACCCAAGCAATACAATAAGCATTGAAAGAGCGCAAGTTTCCTGAGCGGTTAAATTCAATGAGATGCGCGATAACCTCGCGTTGCTCATCCGTCTCGGCTACCGACAGAGCTTTCTCTAACCAGTAATTAACCTTTTCCAAAGCCGATCCATATAAACCACCCACTTTGTACACTCGCTCGTAGATAGCACCTGTTGAGTCCTTACACAACTGACTATTCAAACCTATCCAAAGAGGTTCGTCAGATGTGTCCTTATGGCTATCATACCAAACCTCAGCTTCAGCTTGAGTCACGCCCTCACCATAGTAATTACCGGCTGATTCTAACACTAAATCCACTCCGTCAGCTTGCGTGGTGCGTTTAGGCATAACAGTCGGATCAAACATAACGGGCAGAATAGCCTCGTCATAGTACACACGTGCGGCCGCACAGGCTTCTACGAACCACTCTTGGGTAAATTCCGGCAGAAACTTATCCGAACTATAATGATGATGAATACCATTGCTGAACCAAACTCGTTTGAGGTAGTTCTCCAGCTGTTGGTATTCCTCGGAATCTTTAGCATACGGATACTGCGTATATAAAGCCTCTAAAGTACGACGGATACGCAAGTTATACCGACCATTCTGATCAAACAATATGTCTCGCCCTTGCAAAGCCGCCTCAGTTAAGTAATAAACCAATGTCTTTTGAGGCAAGGTTAACTGCTCAAAACCCGGCACTTGATAGCGCAAAACTTCTATGTCGTAGAAACGATCCACTGAATAAGAAAAATCAGCTTGCTTCTGGCATGATGCTAGAAGCATCACACCAGATAACAAGCAAAAAATAGTATGTTTCATATTAATAACGTTCCAAAACGGTACGAACTAATTCCTTAATTCTTGGTTTGTAATCGGTATTGGCAGCCTCTACTTTACGCTGAGCAATAACGCAGCAAACAGTCATCGCTTTATGCCCCATATGTAGAGCCAAGCCGGCGATGCAACTACCTTCCATTTCGTAGTTAGTAATGCGTTGACCTTCATATCGGAAGTCCGTAATACGTTCATTGATATCAGGCACAGCCAAATCTACACGCAAAACACGACCTTGTGGGCCATAGAAACCGTTAGCAGCAATAGTGCAACCACGCATCATGTCGGTACCTGCAATACGATTTACCAATTCAGGGTTAGCAGAAACAACGTATGGACGAGCAGCCTTCTCCGGATAGTGGATAAAGTCTACAAGAGCCTTTTCAAAACCGAGATCTGCAATCTTATCGCGATCCTTATAGAAAGCTAACACACCATCAAAACCAATACTTTTTTGACTAACCAAGAATGTGCCCAATGGGATATCCTCTTGCATACCTCCACACGTTCCGATACGAATCAGTTCCAAATGGCGTTTCTCGGCTTTCTCTTGACGAGTAGCAAAATCAATATTAGCCAATGCATCAATCTCGTTCATCACGATATCGCAGTTGTCGGTACCGATACCTGTGGAGATACAAGAGATTCGTTTACCTTTGTATTTACCGGTAATGGTGTGGAACTCACGACTTTGCACGTCGCACTCTATACTGCCTTCATCAAAGAAAGAAGCAACCATATTAACGCGGTCTTGGTCACCAACAAGAATAATCTTGTCGGCCAAAAACTCTGGTTTCAAATGAAGGTGAAAAGCAGAACCATCTGCATTGATAATCAACTGACTGGCTGGGAATGTTTTCATAATTGTATTATTTAATAGGTTAATAATTGACTTATGCCTCTCCGCCACCGAAACTCATTGGAATAGTGCTACCCGGTGTTGGAGTACCATTGATTTGGATTTTACCAAATTGTTTTTCATATTTAGCCACATTATCTTGCAGCGCAAAAAGCAATTTTTTAGCATGCTCCGGCGTCAAAATAATGCGTGATTTAACGTTAGCTTGTTTCAGTCCTGGCATCATACGGACAAAATCCACCACAAACTCCGACGAACTATGGGCTATAATAGCTAAATTAGCATATATGCCTTCCGCCATCTCGGGAGTTAAATTAATGTTTAATTTCTGCTCTTCCATAATAATATAGTCTTTTAAAAATATAATTATCGTTTACCAGCAACGGGTGCTATTCTTAGGTTGGGTAGAAAGCAAAAAGGCCGTGAACACAGGCAGTAATATATCATACCACATCACCTCTAACCCATAAGTTTTTTCACCAAATCGGCGAGCGGCTTTATTAATAATGCCCATTTGTATTAACAATCTAATCACCAACAGCAACCAAGCCAAAGCCATCGTCCAAGCGCTACCAAGCACAAAACATAACACAACCGTCAAGTACCACAATCCACGTGTAAGAGGCTCTAATCCCAATCGACGACGAGTAGCTGGTTTATAGAATGGCGAGACACTTAAGTGACGACGTTTCTGAACAACCCACTCCGCAAAGGTCGTTTTAGGCAAGGACCAACTTAAGCTATTAGACGAAGCCACAATAACTGTATTCTGTTTGGTGGCTACGCGATTAACAAACAAATCGTCATCGCCGGAGCGGAAAGCCAATAAACCATAGAAACCATTCCGTTCCATAAACATAGATTTACGGTAAAGTAAGTTTCGTCCTACCCCCATATATGGGTGACCGCTATATGCCATACCTAAGTATTGTAAGCCACAAAATAAGGTATCGTAACGTATGATTTGATTAACAGCATTATCATCGGAGAAATATGGACTATACCCCAATACCACCTTGCGCTGTTCTGCATTATCGCCTATCATTGGTGCTATCATTTCTCTAATCCATTGGTTGGACTCCGGCACACAATCGGCATCTGTGAACAACAGGAACTCATTATGGGCAGCCTTGACAGCTAAAGTCAACGCCAGTTTTTTACTAGATGTGACACGAGCTTCAACTGGCACAAATGTAATATGCAAATGGCTATACTTATGTGTATAATCGCTAAGCACGGCTTCTGTATTATCTTCCGAACCATCATTTACCACGATGACCTCATAGTTGGGATAGTCCTGTCCTAAGAGTGCAGGCAAAAACGTTGTTAAATTTTGTTCCTCATTGCGAGCTGCCACAATCACCGATACCCCAGGCAATTGTTCATCCTTTACCTCCAATGGTTTTGCATTACGGCGACGCCATCTATTCACTCCCGCAATGTAACGTGCATAAAAATACACTTGATACAAGAATAGAATGACTAGTGCCCCAGCCAAACCATAATCCAACATTGATATGTCATGCCAATACATTGCCATTATGACTATTCTTCGTAAACTAACGATACATTATCTACCCATAGAGTATTACCATCATGTCCGGTAAAAGCAGGATAGCAACCGGATGAAATCATCAACACTAAGTGTGTCGGCTTATCGTTACTATACCCTACTTCATTCACCTTCACCATTTTACCATCAGCATTTTTTGCTTTAAAGTTATGCACATTCAACCCCTCATAATCTTTATAATTAGGTTGCTGTGTAATATCGCCATAGCGAAATGGAATACGATGATTATTCTGCCAAGTCGGCACATCATTCCATATACGTTCATATGCCGTGGCAACGCGTGTAGCATAAACCTTACCATTTTCTTCCCAACGATGCTGCAAATAGGCATACACTTCAGCGCAGTCGCGACCTTGCATTTTCTTAACTATGCCGACGCCCGTAGCACGCATGATAACATTACTCTCATCCACTTTTGCCTTATAATCCAATTGAATAGCCTTGGGATGGCGGGTATAAGGTCGTCCCATCTCAACCACACTATACGGATCACTTACACCCTTAAGAGGCACTGGCTCGTATGTATATCCAATAAAAATAGTACCGGCAATCTGCACCTTTACATCTAATTTAAGCGCCTGCACTACCTCTAACTTACAGTCCATTCGAGCACACCAACCATCGCCTCTGCGCTCCGGACGAGTTGTACCACTTGCCTTATCCATGCCCAAAACACGAGCATATGCATTACTAACCGACCAAGGATTACCGGACTTAGTATAATCAAAGGGAGCCGTCGTCCAAATTGTATCTGTTGGACCAATCGCATAAATAGTAACAGTTTTACCCGAAAGCATCTTTGATTCTTGGATATATCGTGTCACCCACGAATCCATATCTCCATACGGAATCAACTCCACACGTTCAGCACGAGAGCATATACAAGATACTAACAAAAATCCTACGATTAAGATACTCTTTTGCATTCTTTTCATCACAATTCGCTGCTATTTTACTTCATAATATCGGAAAACGCTGCAAAGTTACTAAAATATTTGCAGATATGCAAATTTATTTGTAATTTTGCGGAAAAATAAGTGCACAATGAACTTTTTTGGAGAAAAATGGACCTTTACAAGTTTTGGTGAATCGCACGGCAAGGCTATCGGTGGAGTATTAGATGGTGTCCCTGCCGGGTTGCATATTAATCTTGACTTGGTAAGATCCGAAATACTCCGTCGCAGTGGTAAACAAGCCGTCGGCACCTCTCCGCGAGCCAAAAACGAGGCAGATGAAGTAGAGTGGCTAAGCGGTGTAATGGATGGAGTAACATTAGGTACACCAATCGCGTTTATCATTCGCAACACAGATATTCGGCCGGAAGACTATGAATGGATGAAGAATCATTATCGCCCCGGGCATGCCGATTACACCTATCAAGTCAAGTACGGCATCCGTGACTGGCGCGGCGGAGGACGAGCTTCTGCCCGAGAAACCGCCTCACGTGTCGTAGCAGGGGCTATAGCAAAACAGCAACTAGAGAAGCAGGGTATCACTATCCAAGCACAAGTCATACAAGTCGGTTTAGAAACACGCAGTGAATGCTTTGAATCGCTATTGGCTGCCACACAAAAAGCAGGTGATAGCATCGGTGGTATTGTACAATGTATCATTACAGGAGTTAAAGCGGGAATAGGAGAACCTATCTTTGACAAGTTACAAAGTCACTTAGCCGCAGCGATGCTAAGCATCAATGGTTGCAAAGGGTTTGAATATGGAACAGGCTTCGATATGTCTAAACACGGAAGTGACCTCTATGCCCATAGTGAAATACCTTGTCCATCTTCCGGTGGTATAGAGGGGGGGATTACCAATGGATTACCTATCTCGTTTCGTTGCGCTTTCAAACCGGCATCCTCCATTACACAATGCTATAATGGTCGGCATGATGCTTGTATTGCTCTTCGAGCTCTTCCTATAGTTGAAGCGATGGCCTCTCTAGTAATCATTAATTTTTTGCAGACAGATAATAACTAACTGAATATGGTGAATCCACAAGATATACTCGCTCCTATTAAACAAGATTTCCATGTCTTTGAGCACTCTTTTGAGCAGGCCCTGCAGTGCGATCAGCCTGTACTCAAAGATGTGCTGCAATACTTGCTTGTTAAGCGTGGAAAACAGCTGCGTCCACAACTAGTGCTATTATCGGCTAAGTTATGCCGAGGCATTACAGATAAAACAATTGACTCGGCTGTAGCTTTGGAGTTATTACATACCGCGTCCCTTATCCATGATGATGTGGTTGACTCAAGTATTACTCGTCGGGGGCATGAGGCTGTACATGTACGTTGGACCAATAAAATTGCTATTTTGGTGGGCGACTTTCTATTGGCACGAGTGATGCAACTTATCGCTAATGTACGCAATGCTCGCATCACAAATATTGTCGCCGAAATGGGAGTATCTTTGTCTTCTGGCGAACTACTGCAATTGCATTCCAATGCCACAATGTGGATATCTGAAGAGCAATATTACCGGGTCATTGAGCAAAAAACAGCTTGCCTTTTTGCCGCCTGTATGGAAGCAGGAGCAGAATCTTCCGGTTCCACTATGCGGCAAGCCTCCGCATTACGGGAGTTTGGACATCATTTAGGTATGTGTTTCCAAATCAAAGACGATATCTTGGATTATTCCGATTCGGATGAGATAGGCAAACCTACTATGGGAGATATCCGCGATGGTAAAGCAACCTTGCCACTACTCATTGCTCTCAAGCGAGCTTCTCGCGAAGAGTGTCAAGCGATTCAGCAGATAGCAGAGGACTTATATCATAAAGAGCCACATATTGATACCTTTGAGGCTGAACAAGAAATTAAATCTTTTGTGCTACGATATGATGGCATTCGCTATGCGTACCAACAAATGCAGCAACACAAACAACAAGCCATTGATGCCCTGAGTATCTTCCACGAGGCATCTGCCAAGAATAGTTTACTATCCTTGTTAGATTATAGTATCAATCGATTGCAGTGAAAACTAGTAGCCTAATTCCTTAAGCGTAGCATATACGCGATGAATAGGCAACCCCATTACGTTAAAATACGATCCACTCAACTGTGTTACGGCAACATACCCTATCCATTCTTGCACGCCATAAGCACCGGCCTTATCTAAGGGATGGTAGGTTGCCACGTAGTTAGTTATCTCGTCATCGGTAAGCGGCTTAAAGGTCACATCGGTTTTATCCACAAACTTAGCCACTATGCCTTGTTGGGTCATAAAACATACTCCGGTATAGACCTGATGAGTCTGACCACTCAGCATACGCAACATTCGGCAAGCATCTAATTCATCTTTAGGTTTACCTAGTACTTGTCCATTCAGCCACACTATTGTATCGGCCGTAATCAGCAATTCGTCCGAGTCCAATGGTCTCGCGTATGCACGCGCCTTGTTGCACGCAATGTAGATAGGTATATCGCCACCTTGAAGCGAGGATGGATAATGTTCATCCGCA
Organism: Candidatus Colicola caccequi; assembly: GCA_018065205.1. Lineage (GTDB taxonomy): Bacteria > Bacteroidota > Bacteroidia > Bacteroidales > Paludibacteraceae > Colicola > Colicola caccequi. The sequence continues at coordinate 7,055 of JAGHTR010000066.1, read as the reverse complement.
TCAATGGTAATAGTCTTAAATGGGATATCTAATCCTGCCATCAATTCACGACGTCTTGGAGACTGACTACCTAAGATAATTCTCATAATGAGTTAGAAATAACAAAACCGTAAAGCACACCCATCAACATCACAAACTTCATCACACCTTGTGCCGACCGATAGTCCGAAGGAATCTTAGCGGCCCACATCAGCCACAAACTACATACTAACGGAGTCATAATACCAAAGGCTATGTACCGTGAACTTAATGTATTCCATGTATGCTCATATGGAACTAAATCAAAACCTATCCATGCTAACAAACCAAGGGTTATGCTTCCGATAATGGTAACAACCCACTTAGTGGCCCAGTCGCCAAAGCGCACCGGTAAGGTATGGCATTCTAATTCACGGTCACCCTGTTGATCCTGCATATCCTTCATCATTTCACGCATGAGCGTTGTGAGGAAAGCAAATAATCCAAAACCACCCAACCAAACATAGAGATCTTGGTTAACCGGAGAGAAAACTAAGATATCGCCATAACGACGCTGCAAGTATCCCACATTGGCCATTGCTACAACCAACGACGGCATAGCAGCCAAGAATGCCACAATTACATTGCCAATAATAAACTGGCGTTTATAACTACTGGAATAGAACCACAATAATCCAGGAACCAGAATCATCGTCAATCCGATACCCCAACTTCGGCACCACCAAGCCACCACCAAGCCCATTGCAGCACCAAGAATAGTGAGCAGTTGATGACAATGCATCGCAGCATCCTTAGTAACGGATTGTGTTACAATGAGTTGATCAGGTTTATTGATACGGTCAATCTTGATATCAAAATAGTCGTTAATCACATATCCCCCCGCAGCAATAAAGGTAACAGATAGCATCATCAACATCACACACCACCAAGGTAATTGCACACCGAACTGACAGGCGTTCAGCACAGGGACTGCAACCCACTGCTCCATCACCCATACCACGATAAGGAGCATAATCAGATTAGGCCAACGCAACAAACGACAATATGCTTTAATTTGTTCAAACATCAACGTTTTCTTTTCTTACCATCCTTGATAGATAGAATGATACCCTTCCAAGGCTCCAAGGATATCCGTACCGGTTCCTCTACACTAAATGCAAAATTCTTATACTTGGCATCCGTTAACAAATCCACTGCGGAACCATCTTTGATTGGTTCTTGCTTAAGATAGTCTAACGCAGCTTGAGGGATATTCACCTTCAAATCTACCTTACGGTCGTCAAAGTTAAGAACAATAAGCAATAGTTCATTATCCTGCTTACGCAAATAAGCATACTGTTCGTGACGATTAAAACCTTCACCCTGAGCATATTCAAGATCAAACATCTTACCTTGCTGAATAGCAATATTCTCTCTAGCTGTAGTAAGCAGTTTTTGATAAAAAGCGCGCAAGGCTTTTTGCTCATCATTAAGCAACTTTCCATCAAATTTTCCATTATTAGTCCAAGCCTGCAAAGACTTAATTCCCCAATAATCAAATATACTACTGCGGCCATCCATTCCCGAGAAGCCTTCGCAATCCATGCCGGTTTCACCCAATTCCTGTCCGGCATATACCATGACTGGATTGGTGCCTAATGTAGCCGCCACTATCATTGCCGGCTCAGCGCACATTCCACGACCGCAATAAAAACCAGAAGCCAAACGTTGTTCGTCATGGTTTTCCAAAAAATACAACATCCGTTCACGAATATCCTCCACAGCCTGCCACTGGTTGGTAATACCTTCAGCTGGCCAATTCTTACTGGTTACGCCACGCAAATATTCATACATACCCACTTTATCGTACAAGTAATCAAAGCCTGCTTCCAAATAGGGGTGATATAATTGTGGATTATAGCATTCGGCAATGAATTGCACCCTGGGGAAGTGTTTATGAATAAATGGAATGACCCAACTCCAGAACTCAACCGGCACCATTTCCGCCATGTCAACACGGAACGCATCCACGCCTTTACTTGCCCAAAAACGCAAAATATCTTGCATTTTCTTCCACGTATCAGGAATGGGATTGAATTGTTTTTCTCTGCCACCCAAATAGTGTACTCCATAGTTCAGTTTAACGGTCTCATACCAGTCGTCTTTAGTGGGATGTGCCGAAAAACAGTCGTTACCCGTCACTTTAGCGGGGAATTCTTCGTAGTCCTCCATAGCAAACTGCGGGGCGAATTTCTCTCCGGGCAAATAGTAGAAGTTATTGAGTGGTGAGAAAGCCCATTCTGGATGGTCCGTCTGACCTAAATCCTTTACGTTCTTTGGCTTGCAGATGGATTTATATTCGCGGCTCACATGGTTAGGAACGAAGTCAATAATGACTTGTAATCCAGCCTTGTGGGTACGACTAATCAGTTGTTCAAATTCCTCCATACGTTTAGCGGTATCTACCGCCAAGTCCGGATCCACATCGTAGTAGTCGGTAATAGCATAAGGCGAGCCGGCTTTACCTTTCGTAATGGAAGGGGTATTGTATTCCGCCGTAGCATGGCGAATCACACCGGTGAACCATATATGAGTAGCGCCTAAATCATAAATAGCCTTGAGAGCCTTGACTGTGAAGTCCTTAAATTTACCACAACCATTTTCTTCACGGCTTCCGTTCCGTTTACGAGTAGGATTGTAGTTGGTAAAAGTACGGAGAAATAATTGATAAATAATTGGTTTCATTTATAATAAAGCTTGTGTGTCTAATGCAATCATTAATTCTTCATCTGTAGGTACGACCACGACTTTTACTTTGCTATCCGTGGCAGATATTACCTTCTCCTCACCACGCAATGTGGCATTTACATTCTCGTCAATCTTAACACCTAAGAACTCTAATCCTTCGCACATTCGACGACGCAATCCCGGTTGATTTTCACCTACTCCGGCAGTAAATACGATAATATCTACTCCCCCCATTGCAGCAGCATAAGCGCCGATGTATTTTTTTATACGATACGAGTACATCTCAATGGCTAAACGAGCTCGGTCATCACCATCTTTGCAAGCAGCCTCCACATCACGCATATCCGAACCTACCGTAGCAATACCGGCCACACCACCATCCTTGTTGAGGAAATTCGACATTTGGTCCGGAGTCATTTGCATTTTCTTCATCAAGTATGTAATAGCCCCACCATCTACATCACCGGCACGAGTGCCCATCATCACACCCTCAAGTGGAGTTAAGCCCATACTGGTATCCATACACTTACCATTCTTGATTGCAGCCAAGGAAGCGCCATTGCCAATATGGCATGTGATGATACGCTGCTGATCAAAAGGCACCCCAAGAATCTCGCAAACACGATGGGACACATAGCGATGAGATGTACCATGGAAACCATAACGGCGTACACCATATTTTTTATAGACATCGTAGGGCAATGCGTACATATATGCATAATCCGGCATCGTTTGATGGAAAGCCGTATCAAACACACCTACTTGTGGTAATCCGGGCATCAGTTCAGACACCGCTTTTATTCCCTTCATATTGGCGGGATTATGCAACGGAGCCAAGTCACTGACAGCCTCAAATGCTTTAAGAACCTCTTCATCAATGCGCACACTCTGCTGGAATTTTTCTCCGCCATGCACCATACGATGCCCCACAGCATCAATCTCCTTGAGAGATTTGATAACACCTATCTCAGGATCGGTGAGTAAAGAGAAAATGAACTTAACACCTTCAGTATGTTCAGGAATGTCATGCATGATTTTTTTCTTCTCACCATCAGGCATCTTCACTTTTACAAACGCATCCGGCAACCCAACGCGCTCTGCGCCACCGGATGTCATCACAGTGCGATTATCCATATTGTACAAAGCGTACTTAATGGACGAACTACCACAGTTCAAAACTAATATCTTCATATTATCTTATTGTTTGTCTACTAATTAATTCTCACCCTATCGCTTGATTGGCAGTAATGATTACCATTTGTACAATATCTTGTACCTTACAACCACGACTCAGGTCATTCACCGGAGCAGCTATACCTTGCAAAATAGGTCCCACAGCATCAGCGCCCGAGAAACGTTCCACCAATTTATATCCTATATTGCCAGCTTGTAAATCCGGGAAAACAAGCACATTAGCCTTACCGGCAACACTACTTCCGGGAGCCTTTTTAAGTCCGACACTCTCCACCAATGCAGCATCCGCTTGCAACTCACCATCTATGATTAGATTGGGGTCCATTTCTTTAGCCAAACGCGTTGCTTCGGTCACTTTGTCCACCAGTTCATGTTTGGCCGATCCCTTCGTTGAGAAAGACAGCATAGCTACGCGTGGCTCTATTTGTGCCAAACTGCGAGCAGTCTCGGCTGTAGATATAGCTATTTGCGCCAATTCTTCGGCATTTGGGCACGGATTAACAGCACAGTCTGCAAAAACCAAGAACCCATCCTCCCCCAATTGGTTAGCAGGGGTAAACATAAGGAAAGCACCACTTACGATTTTGCAATTAGGTTTTGTTTTGAGAATCTGGAAAGCAGGTCGAATCGTATCAGCCGTCGTTCCGCGCGCACCCGCCAATTCGCCGTCAGCATCTCCGTTCTTTATCATCAAACACCCCAAGTACAAAGGGTCTTGGGCTTTCTTTATCGCCTCCTCTTCCGTCATACCTTTAGCCTTACGCAGTTCGTAAAGCAAGTGAGCATACTCCATCATTTTAGGTTCGGTAGCCGGATCAAAAATGGTTGCTTCACGAATATAGTCATACCCATTCTCGGCAGTCATCTTTTCAATAGTTGCCTTATCACCAATCAGTATCAGCTTAGCCAAACGTTCTTTAAGCAATATATTTGCAGCCTCTAAAGTACGCGGCTCGTCACCCTCTGGAAGTACAATACGCTGCAGATTTTTGCGCGCGCGTTCACTCATTTTTTCTAAAATTGTCATAACCTTCTTAATTTAACCACTTTTGGCATAATATTTGTGCAAAGATACTAAAAAGAAGCCATATATGCAAGGATTTTCCATGAAATTTACATTTTTTTATAAAAAAATTTGTTTATTCCAAAAAAAATGTGTACCTTTGCACGCTGATTTTGAATTATTGACTAATCTATCCTAACAATACTATGTTTAAGAAATTATTTTTAGCATCTGTCGCAGCCCTTTCATTCTCTTTGGTTATGGCGGCTCCCGCTAATTCAAATGAGGTGGAGACAGAGGAACAATCCGAGGTTAAAGGTATTCACCCTTTTAAACCACAAGAAAGCGTATCAGACTCGATTACTCGCGTTAGTTTATTCCTTACCGGCGGTTTTAACGTCTTTGACGGAGACTTCACCAGTGAGCAGAAGCATGCTGTTTACGCCCCAACTGTAGGTTTGGGTGTTGAATATCACTTCAATAGCACTTGGGGTCTGGCCTTGCAATATCAATTCCGCCAACATGCTGTTTTCGGCAAAAGCGACAAGGATGCAGAGAAGTTGCTTAAAGGTATGATGCACCAAGCAAGTGGATATATCACATTTGATATCTTCAACTGCTGGCGTCCTCAAAACAAGTACAAATTGTTTGCGCTCAACCTCTTGCTCGGTGGTGGTGCTGCGTGGTGGAAGAATGAAATTCAATTCCCCGCTGGCGACTATAAGACACTTGCCGACGGAACACGTATTTGGGTAGATGATGCTAACAAATACACCACAGCCACGCAAACCCCTGACAAGATGAACAGTTACAAATGCGTCGGTGTGTTCTTTGGTGGTGCTGAGTTTGAGTTCAACGTATCTCGTAGCGTATCCGTTGGTATTAAAGCAGTGTACAACTACTTTGCCAATGACAAGGTAGATGGCCGTATTTTAGGTAACAACAACGATGGTATTTTTGATTGTGAAGCTATTTTACGTTATAAGATTGATGCCGAGAAGCACTCTCATATTCGCAATATGTGCCACGAGTCTCGCGTAGCGCCTAAGCAGCAGCCTCAAGAGGTTATTCCTGCAACACCAGGCAAAGATACGGTTATTATCATTCACAAAGATACCGTTGTTCTTAACCAAGTTATCAACCAAGTTATCCACGAAGTGGAGGCTCAAGAGCCGGATTACTTCATTTACTTCAAGAATGACAAACATGACATCACTCCTGCCGGTTTAGTTACCGTTCATCAAGTTGGTTCACGTATGCAACGTGAGAACAACGATGAGTGTGCCGTTATCATTGGTTATTGCGACAACACCAACACCAGTGCATATAACAAGGCTCTTAGTGCCCGTCGTGCTAATAACGTAGCTAAGGAATTGAATACACAATACGGCATTGATAAGAATCGTTTGATGCCAATCGGTCGTGGTATCTTAGAGGGGCGCGATCGTGGTTCTTACGGACCTAACCGTCGTGTTGAAGTTCACATGATGAGCCGTGCTGACTTTGATAACATTCAGAACCAATTCGCACAAATCAGCGAACAGGAGATGAATAACATGCTTAAGGATGCCGAAGAAGTAACGGTTGAAGAAGGTGTAACGCTAAGTCGTTTAGCCCGTCGTTTCTATGACAACACCGATTGTTGGGTATATATCTACCTCGCTAACCGCGACGTCATGGCTTCGCCGAATGACTTAGAGGAAGGTACGGTATTACTAATGCCTACTCTTACTCCGGAACAAAAGATGATTACTAAAGAGCAAGCTGAACGTCTGTTGAATAACATGACGTCCAAGCAGGCAGAATAATACGTTTGACGCACGTTACGCGTCGGGGTCTCTTAGCTCAGTTGGTTAGTAGCACCTGACTCATAATCAGGGGGTCCTTGGTTCAAGCCCAAGAGGGACCACAAAAAAAAGAATGCGATTTCCTTTCGGAAGTCGCATTGCTTTTTACATCGGTAATTAGTTATACATCATAATATCTCCTTGCGGAAGCACAAGAGCAAGAGTACGAGTAGTGGTAAGAGCAAGCCGATAATCACGGATGCCAAGCCTGTGCGAATCAAGTTAGGAGAAACAACATCGGCAGACATTTGGGCACGCTCTAATACTTTGGCCGAGATAGCGGACGACGCCAATACCAGGTTATT
>JAGHTR010000061.1 GCA_018065205.1 Candidatus Colicola caccequi | reverse complement strand
CATTACGTACTTTTTCATAATTTTAATTGTTTTTTGAGTATGGATCGTTCGCTTTGCTCACTGATGGAGTATGGAGTATGGACTGTCCTTATTCCATCAGCCGAAGGCGGTCCTTATTCAGCCATTGGAGTTTGGATCGTTCGCTTTGCTCACTGATGGAGTATGGAGTATGGACTTCCTTCTTCCATCAGCGTAGCGGTCCTTATTCCATATTTATTATCAATATGGTATGGTATCCCTGCCCTGAGGTTTGGGCGGTTGCGGTGTTCCATAGTCGCTTGGTTCCTTTAATTCCTTCTTTAAATCCAATTTATAGATTTTGGACATATCGTTACGCATGCAGAAGAGGATAGTGCGTTGTTTGGTGTTATAGACGCACGACCAGTTGGTCACATCACCCAACATTTCTACGCCAAACGAGCCTGCCTGCAAGCACCTGAGGGCTTCCATCTCGTCCATGACAGGTCTATAGGACATCATCAAATGATTTACACGCACCTTACTGCTATACATATTCTGCCACTTATCAATCAAATAAGTTGCCGTAGCGTACGGATTGCAATAGTAATTCTCAATACTATTATATTCGTAAGGAACAACGTGAGAAGTCCAATGGACAATATCATTCCTATCTTTTGCACGAAGCACATAAAGAGAGTCTTCCCAATACTCAAACACAGCGTAGTCGCCTGTTGCATCAGCCACCATCCAGTGTACATTAAGCGATGGGTGTGTAGCCGCAAAATCAAGTCCACGCATATATTTCTCCACATCTTTCACCGTCTTACACTCGCTTAAGATGAGGTTGTGCATCAAACTGGAGTTGATAACATTTTTCCCGCTGTCTTGCATCACGCGCCGAGGTCCATGTCGATAGTTAGTGTCATTGTCAGCCCTAAATACAGGCAATTGGAAAGCACCAAAGCATAGACCGTATTCGTTCATGCCGTCCATCGTTGCTACAGGTTGACGCAGCAGGCGGTGAAGGGAAGTAGTGTCATCCGAAAGAAT
>JAGHTR010000032.1 GCA_018065205.1 Candidatus Colicola caccequi | reverse complement strand
GTAGGCAGAATACCAAAGGTTAGGAAGATGTCTAAATCACCGAGTGCATGGTATTTGAGCCAAGGATAAAGGATGATGAGTAAGGCTCCTATGCCTCCGATGATGAGCAATGGCCAACCTGTGAAATAGGTCATAACAAAGCCATTGATGGTGGCGATAACCAATAATACCCACGCATAGATGAGTGTTTGGCGTGCCGTTAATAAACCGCCGGTAATGGTGGGAGAACCGATAGAAGGGTCGGTATCTACACCTTTCTTGTAATCATAGTAGTCGGAAAATAAGTTACTGGCTGCGTGAAAGAGAATAATACCAATAATCGCCCAAATACCAAATCCGACGTTGGCGTCAGGGTTGACGTACTGCATGTATTCGCAAGTCAGCCATACAGGGGTAACGCTGACAGGAAAAGACCATGGTCGTGTTGCAATAAAATAACGTTTTAAAGTAGTCATAATAGTATATTTATAAATTTATAGTTGCTTAATGGTTGCTTCATCCTTGCTTCTACTCCCGTTCTACTCCCGTTAAGGACATGCGTAGTACCGGCAATATGCAGTTAGTCCACATTGGTCGCATTTGGGTTTACGCGCTTGACATATATAACGGCCGTGCAATAGCAACCAATGATGTGCTTTAGGAATAAGGTCAGCAGGGATGTACTTAATGAGTTGTTTTTCCGTTTGCAGCGGATTCTTGCTATTGGTAGTTAGGCCCAATCGCTCTGAAATACGGAAGATATGTGTATCAACCGCCATGGTAGGCTGATTCCAGATAACGGCACAAACGACATTAGCCGTTTTGCGTCCCACACCGGGCAGCGTTTGTAGTTCGTCTATATTATCCGGCACTTGGCCGTTATAAACATCCGTTAATCGTTTTGCCATTCCTGCCAGATGCTCCGATTTAGATTTGGGATAGCTCACGGAATGGATATACTGAAAGATATCTTCGGCCTTGGCTTTTGCCATTGCTTGTGCCGAAGGGTAGGCGGCAAAGAGAGCCGGAGTAACCATGTTAACGCGCTTGTCTGTACATTGTGCGGACAGCATAACGGCTACCAGTAACTCAAACGGATTGCGAAAGTCCAGTTCACTTTCAGCCGACTTGGCGTTTTGACTAAACCAATCTAAGATATGTTCAAATCGCTGTTTGGTTGTCATCGTAATAGGTCTTGCTCAAGAATCGCATCAGTTGGGTAGCATCCTTCACCACCTCGTCCGTTTCTGCCGAAATCTCTTGTTGCTTGAGTCTCAGCAATATGACTTGATAGAGTAGGGTTAAGCAGGCCTCTACATCACTCATCAGCGGGTTGTTGGTCTTGGCTTTCAATAGATTGAGTCGTGGCTCTAAATGCATAATAACAGCACGATAAGGCGCTTCGGTCTCTACCAATTCGTTATGCAACTCTTCCATCTCCTCTAAGGCATTTTGCGCTAACTGTAGATGTCCGCCTTCCATAATCCCCTCGCTATACATCATGTCGGCAATCTCCATCAACTCGGTGTTGGAGGAGGCTTGCTCAGGAAAGGCACGAAGGTAATCCTCTAATTGCCATAGGTATAGGATGTATTCCGCAATATTCTCTTTTTTGCTTTTCATTGTGATTTATTTTTGCTAGTTATCTAGTTTACTAGTTGTCTAGTTATCTAGATCGTCGTCCCAATCGTCTAGTTCGTCAAGATAGTCATCGCTGATGAATTGTTCTATGTCTCGACGGTCTTTCTTGGTAGGCCGCCCTGTGCCGCGATCTCGTCCGTTTTGTCCGGCTAACCTCGCTAATTCCAATAATTCCAGTTGGTCTTTACTTGTTATATCTCGTATGTAGTCCGGCACTAACTTGGCCCCTAATCGGTTCTCACTTAATCGCAAAACTTCGTATGTATAGGTGATGGGTCCCTTACGCACCGAGAACTTGTTTCCTATTTCTAAAGTACGCGAAGCCTTTAGTGGTTGTCCATTCATGGTAATTCGCCCAACCTTACACGCGTCTGCTGCTATAGAACGCGTCTTGTAAATACGCATAGCAAACAAGTATTTATCTACTCGAACAGGCATTATTGTACAGTTAGTTGGTTATCAATCATTCGGTTGAAGTATTGTTGCAGATAGGCCTTCATGTAGTTGAGCATATCCTGCACTTCTGCTGAGGATTGTAACTCGTTCAGCAGGTCGTTTTGCAATAATCGGTCTTGCTGAAAATCATAGATATGTGTGATATGCTGACCATCAAACTGCACCAATAAGTGGTTAGAGAAGCATTGATAAATAGGCTGGTTGTAGTTCACCACATATTTATGCTTATCAGATTGAGTTAATACATCTTCTCCAAAAGCGATATAGGGTTTGTTGTAGCCAATGTATGCTAATATGGATGGCATGATATCCACTTGTGCTACTGGTATTTGGGTTTCATAGCGAGCCGTATCGCATGCCGGGTCAAAGAAGATAATCGGCACTTCATAAACGCCCTTGTCATTGGTGTATTCATTATGCGTCAATGCATTAGTGTGGTCTGCTGTAAAGACAAAAAGCGTGTTGTTATACCAAGGTTGGCTCTTGGCATACTCCATGAATTGACGTAATGCGTTATCGGTATATCCTATGGTGCGATGAATGGGATGTGTGCCTTCTTTGAAAGCATTAGCATACCGTTCCGGCACTTGGAAAGGATGGTGACTGGTAGCAGTAAAGACCGAGGCACAGAAAGGTTGGGGCATATTAGAAAGAGTGCGTCCCATATATTGTAGGAACTCCTCGTCCCAAATGGCCCAGTAGCCGTCATAATCGGCATTGTTATTGTATTCGTCCTTGCCGTAATAGGATGCAAAACCGCAGGAACGAGAGAATGCCAAGAATCCCATACTACCGTTAGGCGCGCCGTGGAAGAAGGCCGTTGTATAACCTACATTGTCCAGACAGTTGGCAAGGGAGGTAATTGTATTATTGGAATACGGCGTCAGTATATAAGGAGACCCCAAACGTGGAATAGAGGCTAATACACTTGGCATAGCATCAATGGATTTGCGACCGGAAGAAAACGAATATTGGTAGGTCGTACTATGGTATATTAACGAGTCCAGGAACGGAGTGTAGCCCGTATAAGTGCCATCCTCTAAGTCGTGGTTGTAGAAACCGATATATTCTTTTGAGAAGGACTCTAAGATAAAAACCATAATGTTCTTGCGGGGTGCACTTTGCAGATTGGCGTGGTGAAGAGGTGTGTATATGTGCGTCAACTCTTCGTCCGAGAAATAATTTGGTTTTTGGTAAGTATCCGAACTGGATGAGCGCATTAGGCAGAAAGGAGTGTTTAAGACGATGTTGGTTTCGCAAGGACGATTGGTGTATTGCAACGCATTACTGAGTGTGATAGGACGCGTAAATGCTCCAAAACCGCTGCGGATACCGATAATAACAAAGTAAATACTGACGCAGAGAAGGAGCGTCTCACCAATGTAATAAGGCACAGGCCGGCAGTTAGATTCGCTTTCGGAACTCTTTCTGGTAAGTAGAATGAGTACGGCAATCAAGGCGATTGTAAATAGTGTTACGTACCAATACTGCGCCATCGATGTGAAGAAAATAGATGTCAGGTTATCGTCGTTCTCGAATTCGCTGAAAAACGCCATGGTAGTGCGACGATCGGAGAATCGCACATAGACCGTATCTACAGAATTAACCAATATACCTACGATGTTGGGTACCCAATAAAACCACTTTGCCACGGTCTGATAGGTCGCATTGGTGCGCCAAGACCATGGCAGAGGTGCCCACATGAGTAGCATATAAACGGAATTGAGATAGAAGAGGGCAGTGACGTCAAATCGCATTCCGCCGACTAACATCTCCAATAAGTGACTACAACTGACATCCGGATAGATATCGCTATTCACCCAATAGAAAAAGAGCCTATTGATGGTGTATAGAACAAAGATAAGCACCAGATTGCATACCGATACTATCCAGGGGTGATTCCAAAACCGTTTCATACACTATTTTCCGTTAAATAAGTTCATTGTCTTATCGATGCCTTGTAAGCAGAAACTTGGGATGATTTGTTTAACTATATCCAATCGCTCCGGCATTATTTTTTCTTCCTCGTCGGACCATTGTCCTAAAACGAAGTTGATTTGCGCGCCGCGCGCGTAGTCGTTCCCTATACCAAAACGCACACGCGCGTAGTTTTCAGTACATAAGACTTGTTGTATATGTCCCAGTCCGTTATGACCGCCGTTACTGCCTTGCTTGCGAATGCGGATAGAGCCAAAGGGTAGGTTAAGGTCATCCACTAGGACCAATAGGTTCTCCAATGGAATCTTCTCTTCATTCATCCAATAGCGCACCGCATTGCCGCTAAGGTTCATAAACGTAGAGGGCTTGAGCAGCACCAATTCTGCATTCTTGACACGCCCCTTACCGACAAAGCCATAACGCTTGTCTTCAAAAGCAATGTTGGACGCTTCGGCAAAAGCGTCCAACATGCGGAATCCTATGTTGTGTCGAGTATTACGGTATTCGTCTCCGATATTGCCCAACCCGACAATCAGGAATTTACTCATTATTCAGCTGCAGCCTCTTCACTGGCGGCCTCACCACTATTACGTGTTGCTTTAACTTGAGCTACGATAGCCTCTTTTACGCTCTTAACTTCGCAATTCTCAACCTTAACGTCGTTAACGAAGAGTTTCTTACCAAGACCAAGAGAAGTAACGTCAATAACGATGCGCTCAGGAATGTTGGTGTAGATGCCATTGATTTTCAGTTTGCGCATCTCGAGGCTTAATTTACCACCGGCTTTCACACCTTCTGCGTGACCGGTCAGAGAGATAGGAATCTCAACGGTAACAGGCTTCTTCTCGTTAACCTCAAGGAAGTCAATATGATAGCATTGTTCGCTAATGGGGTGGAATTGCATCTCTTTAACAACAGCCATTTTCTTAACGTCACCAATTGTGAGCGCTACAACGAGCGTGTCAGGAGTGTAAATCAACTTGCGAGCGTCAGCTGCAGAAACGGTAAAAGTCAGGTTCTCACCTAAACCATAAATGTTGCAAGGAATAAGATCTTGCTTACGAAGAGCCTTGTTAGCCTTCTTTCCGTACTCGTTACGAAGAGTACCAACTAATTCAAATGTTTTCATTGTTGTAATTTGTGTTACTGTTATTCGGGCTTTTGTTTTCGTCAACGTTAACGTCAACGTCATTTGTGATGGCCCTACTTATCATCACACGCGCGCGTCAACAAAACAAAACCGCTGACGCGGCTTGTTGCCTAACGAGGAGTCGAACCTCGCCCCTCAGAACCAAAATCTGATGTACTACCGATATACGATTAGGCAATGCTTCTTTTCAAAAGCGGGTGCAAAGGTACTGCTTTTTTTTGATATAGCCAAATTTTTTTGCACTTTTTTTGAAAAAAAAGCGTTTTTTTACTCAACAGCGACTATGAAGTAGTCTTTTTTGCCCTTTTGGAACAAAATATACTTGCCGTTTATCAATGCTTTGGCATCAATAGGAGTTTGTACGTCTGTCAGTTTTTCTTTGTTCATACTGAACCCGTTAGCCTGCATCATTTTGCGAGCCTCTCCTTTGCTGGGGAAGATTTGCGTTTTTTCGGCTAATAAATCTAATGGCGCAATACCGGCTTCCAACTCAGCCTTGTTGATTGTGAACTGCTGCACTCCCTCAAAAACCTGCAGGAAAGTCTGTTCATCCAGTTTCTCCAAGGCTTCTTTGGTGGCTTTGCCAAACAATATATTTGTGGCTTCTACAGCTTGCTCATAATCCTCACGACTATGCACCATAATGGTTACTTCTTCTGCCAGTTTCTTTTGCAATAGACGCAAATGTGGAGCTTGATCGTGTTCGGCAATTAGAGCATCTATCTCGTCTTTCTCGAGGCTGGTGAAAATCTTGATATAACGTTTTGCGTCGTCATCGCTTACATTCAGCCAGAACTGATAGAAGCGATATGGACTGGTATATTGTTTACTTAACCATACATTGCCTTGCTCGGTTTTACCGAATTTCTTACCATCGGCCTTGGTAATCAGCGGGCAGGTTAGGGCATAAGCCTCGTTGCCTGTCATCTTCTTGATGAGTTCCATACCGGTGGTTATATTGCCCCATTGGTCGCTACCTCCCATTTGCAGTTTGCATCCTTTGTGAGTATTGAGGTAATAGAAGTCATAGCCTTGCAGTAATTGGTAGGTGAACTCGGTGAAACTCATACCGCAGTTGAATTCATCATTGAAGCGTTTTTTTACGCTATCCTTGGCCATCATATAGTTGACGGTAATCAGTTTTCCTATATTACGCGCGAAATCAATAAAGGTGAAGTCCTTCATCCATTCGTAGTTATTTACCAACTCGGCAGCATTAACTTCCTTACTATTGAAGTCCAAGAAATGCTCTAACTGTTGTTTAATGCATGCTACGTTGTGCGCCAGTGTCTCCTCGTTCAATAAGTTACGCTCGGCACTCTTACCGCTGGGGTCACCAATCATTCCGGTTGCGCCGCCAATCAAAGCGATTGGTTTATGTCCGCAACGCTGCAGGTGGCGCAGCATCATAATTCCGCATAAGTGACCTATGTGTAAACTATCTGCCGTTGGATCGATGCCCAAGTAGGCAGTAGTTACTTCTTTTTGCAACTGTTCTTCCGTGCCGGGAATCATATCTTGTAGCATCCCGCGCCATCTTAACTCTTCTACAAAGTTCTTCATTATATGTGCTTTTTCAAATTTGACTGCAAAAGTACAAAAATATTTGTATATATGCAAAAAAAAGTGTACTTTTGTGCTCGATTATGGCAAAAGATTCTCATAAACGCTCCCTTCTTGGGGCAGTCTTCGTTCTTATTGTAGTGGCTGGCATTGCTTTCTTTGCCGAGCAATACTATCGTTTTCGAGTGTGCAATTTCGTTAGTCGTGATGGTGAGGAGCATGGTTTTTATATGCGTCCCGGTCGT
Source organism: Candidatus Colicola caccequi (assembly GCA_018065205.1). Taxonomy (GTDB): domain Bacteria; phylum Bacteroidota; class Bacteroidia; order Bacteroidales; family Paludibacteraceae; genus Colicola; species Colicola caccequi. Next base: position 2,595 of record JAGHTR010000032.1, on the reverse strand, counting down.
TCGGTAGATAGTTTGATTGCTATCATTGAGCAAGACTACGAGATACAGTCGCATTTAGATTGGCGGCTGCATGTCGCGTATATGCATTTTACGGAAGCCAAGGTGGGGTATTATCGTCTGCCGGCTCGTATTGGGGATAAGCAACTGATTCGTATTTTCCAGAAAGGCTATCAGTCTCCTATTCGTCTCAGTTTTACCAATCAGATTCGCAATCGTGAGCAGTTAGCCGGACGGATGGGGGAGGCGTTGCTTCTGGATTCGGCGGAGGTGATGGCTCGCTTAGATTCGGTGGATTACTTACGTCAGTTCGGTCTTAATCGTGCTACGGCGGTATGTTTATTTATTCCCAATACGTACGAGGTTTATTGGACTATCTCTCCCGATGACCTTTTCGCGCGTATGAATAAGGAATATAAGGCTTTCTGGACCGAGGAGCGTTTATCTAAGGCAAAGGCTAAGGGCTTGACTCCTGTGCAGGTGGCTACGTTAGCCAGTATTGTGGAGTCGGAGACTTATAAGGCGGCTGAGCATCCTCAGATTGCCAGTCTCTATTTGAATCGTTTGCGCAAAGGAATGCCGTTACAGGCTTGCCCGACGGTTATTTTTGCCAATGGAGATTTCTCGTTACGCCGTGTCTTGAAGCGTCATTTAGCATTGGATTCTCCGTATAATACATACAAATATGCCGGTCTGCCTCCCGGACCGATTCGTTGTGCGTATGGACGTACCATGGATGCGGTATTGAATGCACCTAAGACGGATTATTTGTATATGTGCGCCAATCCTGATTGGTCCGGCACGCATGTGTTCTCTTCTACGTATAGTCAGCATGCTGCTACGGCTCGCGCCTATCGTCAGGAATTGAATAAAAGGCACATTCAGTAATTATTTTTGTATAAAATTGCATTTTTATTTGCGTATGTGCGAAATTATGTGTACCTTTGCACTCGCAAATGGGGTATTAGCTCATCTGGCTAGAGCGCGACACTGGCAGTGTCGAGGTGAGCGGTTCGAGTCCGCTATACTCCACTAAACAACGACTTTGAGTCGTTGTTTTTGTTTTTGCTGCCGATAGGCGGCAACACTTCGTGCCGCTCCTGGATGTCTCCGCTTAGCCACTATTGAGCAAGTTCATAGTGACTTAGCGTCTGCATCCGCCTATCTTAGATAGGTTGCCTATCGTCACCGCTCTTCTCCGAAGTTGTGGGGTATATCGCCCTTTTTACCGGGTTCTTATCTCGCTGCGCTCGAACGATCTGCACCTTCGTTTTGTGCGAGTCCGCTATACTCCACCAATAGAAAGAAGCGAGCCATTTGGCCCGCTTCTTATCGTTTTCGTTTTCGTTTACGTTTGCGTTTTCGTTAGTTGCTCCACGTCAGCGCCAATAGAATGATGCAGTTATTATTGGAGAGCTGGATATATTTTGGATAGGACGTTTTAGTTTCTTGTGGAATGTCAAGTACAAATGACGCCATTAGTTCGTTACTACCAATTAGATCGTAATCGTATAACTCAAACGTATATTTAGCCGTCGCATCTAATTTCCAATTAACCTGATGCACGATAGGTAACATGGCTTCTGTTACATCTTCGGTGCGAGCACTTTTATCTTCTCCGTATACCGGTGTGGTACTACTACCTTTATATACATAAGGAATAAAGACGTCCGGACCATTGCCAACATCCCAAGCATTGCCATATGCATCTTTCCAATTGAGCGTAGCAATGGCATAGTCGGTAACGGTAGCATATTTGTATGTTTCCTTATTCACAGTGATGGTAGAAGACATATTCTTAGAAGTTGAAGAGTTACCATAGGTTAGTTTAACGGTGTAATTGCCGGCTTTGGTGTATTTATGAGTCGGATTTTGTGCTGTGGACGATTGACCATCTCCAAATTCCCACTTGTATGAAGTCACATTTTGCGCATTCCTAACACCAAAAATCACTACATCATTTACGTTAGGGGTGGTAGGGGTCCAGTAAATTTCTGCAATAGAAGGATCGGTCGATGAACCCTTACCAACAACCGTTATGGGCAAGGCAGCTGCAGATTCTTTGCCGCTCTGCGGATAAGCGGTTAAAGTGACGGTAAATATCTTGGCTTCACCACGTGCAACGTCATATTTATGCACAGGATTTTTGTCTGTGGAAGTTGTTTTGTCACCAAAATCCCACAAATAACGTACTGCATTTTCGGATTTGTTAGTAAATGTAACCGTAACACCATCGTCCCCTAATTTGTAGGAGAAATCTGCTATACATACCGGTGCGAGTACCGTTACGGTTTGTTTCGCCATTGCATAATCATCAGACTTACTATAGCCTTTCAATGTGACTACATACGAGCCATAATCAGCATACGTATGAGTGGGGGAGGTTGTGGTTACAACGGCACTCTTATCACCAAAGTCCCACTCGTATTTGATGGCATCTTTAGACTGATTGGTAAAAGAAACCGTCTTATCACTCACTTTGGCAGTAAAAGCAACCTTAGGAGTAATCTGCACTTCTTTTTCTGACGATTTTGACTTACATGCACCGCAAAGGGCAATGATTGCACATAAAGACAAGAAAATTGATGATTTTTTCAT
>JAGHTR010000087.1 GCA_018065205.1 Candidatus Colicola caccequi | reverse complement strand
TCCTTAGTAATAATAATCGTAATGGTAACACGTTGCTCAAAGGCGTTCTTACTCTTATCTACTGCGTCGGGAGTATAGAAGCATAATGTAGAAACATAGGTGCCGGGCGTATATCCTGAGGCTTCAAATAGGATAGTTTCATTCGTGCGTTCTGTTGTACCCATATTAGTAGCCGCACCAAAGTCAATATTGGCAGCCTCATTCCCAGCAAAAATAGTTACATCTTCACCTGCCTGTTCAGGAATCTCGCCCTTCTCCCATTTGATATAGAGCGGTTTAACTAAGTTCTTCACCGAGAAAGTCATTTCGGCATTATCGGTGAGGTCATTATCCAAGTTAGGATTGAGCGTAATAGCGGTAGTAGAGAGTGTTAATTGCGGAGCAGCCTCTTCTTGTGTAACCGTTTTGGCGGTGAGCAGGATCTTACGAGTTATGTCTCCGGAGTTGACATACAAGGTATCCTCATACGTACCTTTTTGCTTAACGCTGAACTGGACGCTTGCCGAGCCTCCGTCCTTGCTGATGGATTCGGTATAGAGCGTGAAGGCGGAGCCTTTATACAGCGCCAGGGCGATGTCTTCGGTCAGCCACTTAGCGGTGAATTTGAGCGTTTTAGCTGCCTCATACGGATTGACTTCGGTGCCCCATGAGTCATCATATACGACTTCTCCAAAGTCAATGCTATCGGTAATGGTGTCCTTATCCACGGTGATGGTGAGTTCAGGTATTCGGATAGGTTCTACCCATGCAGGTGCGTTATCGGAATAGATAACCAGATGTGACATGTTGCTCTTATCAAAAGCATTGTAGCAGCAGAAGAGGTCGTTATTATGGTTATTGTAAATCTCATAGCCGGTGTTATACTGGTTAGCTATTTTAACGATGAACATCTCATCCATGGTCACGGTCCATTTAGCCTTATTATCCAGTGTATCTTGTGTACTGAGGTTCTTGCTGTTATAGTCGCATAGGTACATGCCGTCCAGGTCGCTGAACACATACTTGCCATTGACGATAGAGACGGTATAGGCATAGGAAGCGCTGGCTGTTACGGCGTGGTGGTCGTTGCTAAACGTAGCAGCAGCGCCACGTATATTAGCCTTAGCCACTTCGTAATCATAAATACCTAAGACATAGTCTTCGCCGGTGCGTTCAGAAGCGATAAAGACTTTAGTGCCTTCGGTGAGTAAACTCAGGTCTTGTACTTGGTTCCATGTTACATCGGGTTGGTTGAGCCCAGCCATCACAGTTACTTGGCAGGTGTCAGTAAATCCGCCGTCGATGGTGCGCACCCATATTTGGGTTTCACCTTTCGTGAGGGCTTGTATTTGTCCATCTACGACGGTAGCGACTGTTTCGTTGGTGCTGCCCCATTCGACATCTTGGATGGCTGCATCTTCAGGGTAAACAGTAGCGGTGAGTATATCGGTTTCTCCTTCGCGTAAGGTGACGGCAACATAGTCTAATTCCACCCCTTCCACTGCGATAGGCAGAGGTTCAGCTTGTGATGTGAATCGGTATAAATATGCATCAGCCACAGCGGAAGTAGGTTTATAGTATCTAAAGGAAGATACATTATATCGGATGAAGTATCCGTCACCATCTGTATTGGTCACAATCACAACACTATCTGCTCTAAAGGTAATAGTATGAGTTGTGCATCCTTTGTTTTTAGTCATGTTTGTCTTGCCGGTTGCTTTTTTCCCTAATACAGCTCCGTCCAAACCGGTAAATGTCCAAGCCCCATTACTTTTGCCTAAAACGAAAGGGTATGCCTCCGCCGTTACGCTGACAGCACTGCCCACAAAGGTGGCACCTACAGCAGTTAGGTACGTGTTTTTGGTGCTTGTTTTTGTTTCAAACGGTCCATTGACCATCTGAGCAGAAGGATTGACAAAGAGAACCGTGTCTCCGGCATGCAACTGATCTACACTTCCTAGTTTCTGGTATTGTGCAGCCCATGATACGTTCGCGCACACGAGCGCGCATAAAATAAATAATGTCTTACGCATGATTAGTGAATAATGAATAATGAATATTGAATATTAGTATCCTAAGGCGTTATAGGTTTTTCCGTTTTGGCGAATGTAGAGGTGGCCATTGCGGAGGAACTTAGTTATTTGGTG
>JAGHTR010000188.1 GCA_018065205.1 Candidatus Colicola caccequi | reverse complement strand
TCGTAATTGCGCAGGGTCTGTGCGATGCGATTGGCATTAGCCTGTTGCTCAGCAGGGTCAATCACCGGAGCCGTCTCGTTATCATACACTTTGAGTAAGTTCAGACTGGGGAATTTATAGTGTTCCAGGTCTTTGCGAGGATCGTACGGACCCATTTCCTCCCATTTGTTGGCAGTGTCTTCCTCGGTTAACTCCACTTCCTCGGTCTTTTCTATATCCAATTCGGGAGCATCAGGTACCTGCTGTTCTTCGGGTTTGGTTTCCGTTTCTTCTACTTTAATCTCAGGCTCGGCAGGCACTTCCGGTTCGGGTTGCTCCACAATCTGAATCTTAATCTCCTCTGTATCAATAGGTTTCTTCACCACAACCATATCATCTTCCGGCTTCCACTCCATTGTATTTTCATCAACCGGTTGTTCTGCAACAGCCTCTTCCCGGACACCGCGATGGCACTTGAGCATAAGATTATTCCATACCTTTTCAACCTTATCAATGAAATTCTTATCCACAATTATCAAAAAGATTACAAGCACAAGCAAAATACATGCAATCATACCGACAGGATGAATATAACTGGTACCTAAGTTTGCCAGCCACTCGCCATGAGCGCCGCCCCATCGGAAGAAAGTAGATACGCCGCAAAGCAGTTGAATTTCACCCAAGGTAATCGATCCCCATATAATGCCTATCAAGGAGCAGAAGAGCACCTTCCAGGGACGAATCGTAATGGTATGCACCATTGATAATCCATATAAGAAGCCCATCACCAGGAAAAGCACCGAGAACACACCAAATGTACCATCCACCATATAGCGAGCAAGGTAAGCCCCCGGCAATCCCAACCAGTTATGGATTTCCATGCGATGTTGACTCTTAGCCGTTCCATCCAATTCCATAATAGAGGCATCTGCGGAACCGGTCCAGAAATAACTAATAAAGGCTAAACTAACTAAGAACGACAGAGTAAGCAACACTAAACCCGTGATAACACGAGCGCGACCATCTCCCGTTAACGATTCCCAACGATCACGCCACGACATGGACGCCAATCGTTTATGTTCTTCCGAAGCAAATCTTTGAGGTTTTCTTGGCATAATACACGTATTTTAACTCACAAAGTTACAAATAATTACGCATATATACAAAGGTATAGTATATTTTTTGCAAATATTTACGAATTTCCTTGCATAAATGGAAAATTATTTATAATTTTGCACGTTAATTTGTGCTTTTATGGCCCAAAACGAAGAAAACATAGTCAATCAATGCCAATCGTGCACTTTTTTGGAGCGTTGCCACCAAACGCCGGAGGACTGCTATACCAGCCGCCAACGTTGGAAGGCTGTGGCTTTGGCTTTTGCGCTGCCTTTTTTCATTATCTTAGGCGGAGTGATAGGTTTGAATGCTTTGCATTATAGCGAGATGGTCATTGGATTATCCGTGTTGGCATTTGTGGCTGTGTACTACTTCATTTTGTGGCTATGCAAGCCCAAGATATAAGTGCAATTGTTTAAAAAATTATATTATGAATTTAATCACTATTTCACTACTCGTATTGGGAGGAACCGGATTAGTAGCCGCTGTGCTGCTGTATCTGATTGCCCAGCGATTCAAAGTAGAAGAAGATCCGCGCATTGACCAAGTGCAGGAAGTGCTGCCCGGAGCCAATTGTGGCGGATGCGGTTTTGCCGGTTGTCGTGCTTTAGCCGAAGCCTGCACTAAGGCCAGTTCATTAGACGGATTGATGTGTCCGGTTGGTGGTGCTCCAACCATGGAAAAAGTAGGAGCCATCTTAGGTTTGGCGGCTCCGCAGGGTGAACCCAAAGTAGCCGTTGTTCGTTGTAACGGCACGTGCGAGGCGCGTCCTAAAACAAGTGAATACAACGGATCACGCACTTGCGCTATCATGCATAGTATGTACGTAGGTGAGAGTGGTTGCGCCTTCGGATGTTTAGGATGTGGCGACTGCGTAGTTGCTTGTCCATTTGATGCTATCCACATCAACCCCGAAACAGGGTTAGCCGAAGTGGATGAGGCTAAGTGTACCGCTTGCGGTAACTGCGTAAAAGCATGTCCAAGACACATCATCGAATTGCGCAAGAAAGGCGAAGACGGTCAACGTATGGTGGTGCTGTGCGTTAACCAAGATAAGGGTCCGGTAGCCAAGAAAAACTGCGCAAATGCTTGTATCGGTTGCGGTCTATGTGCTAAAGTTTGTCCGCAAGAGGCTATCACGATTGCCAACAACGTGGCTTATATCGACTTTGACAAGTGCGTTGTATGCCGAGAGTGCGAACCACAATGCCCCACTAAAGCCCTGCATGCGATGGGCTTTGCTGATGCACAAGCAGCCGCTCCTGCCGTAGCCACAACGGAAGTAGTCGAAGGCGAAAAGAAAGGTTTTGACCCCGTGATTGCAGCCAAGATTAAAGCATTACCGACTCCCAAGGCTGTGTTCCCACAGTGCCTGAAGTATTAGATTAGATATTAGAGTTTAAAGATTATGAATACATTCAAAATAGGAGGAGTTCATCCTCATGATAATAAAGAGTATTCGGCCCATCAGCCTATCGTAGAATGTCCGCTGCCTAAGCAGGCTATCATTCCATTGGCTCAGCACATTGGTGCTCCGGCTAAACCGATTGTGCAAAAAGGTGATCACGTCAAAGTGGGTCAGATGATTGCGGAAGCCGGTGGGTTTGTTAGTGCACCTGTTCACTCCAGCGTATCCGGTGTAGTCACCAAGATTGATGCTACCGTAGATGCTTGGGGCATGAAAATGCCTGCAATCTTCATTGATGTAGAAGGAGATGAATGGTTGCCCGAGATTGACCGCAGTTCGGATGTTCGCAGAGATTGCACCATTGAAGCCAAAGAAATAATTGACAAGATCAGCAAGGCCGGTGTAGTGGGATTAGGCGGAGCGTGCTTCCCTACCCACATTAAACTATGTCCGCCTCCCGGACAAAAAGCCGAAGTGCTGATTGTCAACGGCGTAGAATGCGAGCCTTATTTGACTTGTGACCATCAATTAATGATGGAACACGGCGAAGAGATTATCATCGGAATCCAGATTACGATGAAAGCATTAGGCATTCATCATGCTATCATCGGTATAGAAAAGAATAAACCTGACGCTATTGCACGGATGCAGGAGTTGACGCGCAAGACTTTAGGCATTGAAGTTATGCCGTTACAACTCAAGTACCCGCAAGGTGGCGAAAAACAGTTAATCGATGCCTGCATTGGTCGTCAAGTTCCCAGTGGAGCCCTGCCTATTGCTACCGGAGCCGTAGTGGATAATGTAGCCACCATCTATGCTATCTACGAGGCCGTACAAAAGAATAAACCGCTTATCTCTCGTGTAATGACCGTCACCGGTAAGTCCGTAGCCAAACCCGGCAACTACTTAGTGCGCTTTGGTACACCACTCACTCAGGTTGTTGAATTGGCAGGAGGAGTGCCCGAAGATACCGGCAAGATTATCGGCGGAGGACCAATGATGGGTCGTGCGATGAACAATATCGACATGCCGGCGCACAAACGCACAAGCGGTCTGCTGTTCTTGCCCGAAAGCGAGAGCCGCCGCGGCATCGAAGAAAACTGCATCCGTTGCGGTAAGTGCGTAAGTGCTTGTCCAATGGGACTGGAGCCCTATTTATTGAGTCGTCAAAGCGAACTCAAGATGTGGGATGAGATGGAGGCACATAACGTAATGGACTGCATTGAATGCGGTTGCTGCCAGTTTACCTGCCCCAGCCATCGTCCTCTGCTCGATTATGTACGCAACGGAAAGGTTACCGTTGGTGGCATTATCCGTGCCCGTAATGCGGCTGCTAAGAAAGTTTAGTGTTTAAAGTTTAGAGTTTAGAGAATAAAAGATATGAAAAATTTAATTGTAGCACCGGCTCCACACGCCCATAGCGGTGACAGTGTCCGGAGAAACATGCTCTTGGTGATTGCAGCCCTGATGCCGGCTTATGCCGTATCCTTGGTTGCCTTCGGATGGGGCGCATTAATTACCACCCTGATTAGTGTAGCAGCCTGCTGCCTCACCGAATGGGTGATTGCTAAATGGGTACTCAAACAGCGTCCCACCCTGTGCGATTGTTCCGCTATTCTGACAGGTTTACTATTGGCATTTAACCTGCCCAGTAACCTGCCTTGGTGGATTATCGTAATTGGTGCCATTGTGGCGATTGGAATTGGTAAGATGACGTATGGCGGATTGGGACAAAACCCATTCAACCCTGCCTTGGTAGGTCGTGTTTTCCTACTTATCTCCTTCCCCGTCCAAATGACTACTTGGCCTCGTCCATTGGGATTTAGCAGTTCATACGTAGATGCTACCACCGGGGCCACTCCCTTAGCCGCAATGAAGCAGATTGTGAAAGGCAATGCCGACTTAGTCAGTCAACTGCCAGACCTCAAAGATGCTTTCTTCGGATTTATGGGCGGTTCGTTAGGTGAAGTGAGTGCATTGGCCCTGATTGCCGGAGGAATATTCCTGATTGCAATGCGCGTCATAACGTGGCATATCCCGGTTAGTATCCTCGCTACGATTGCTCTTTTTGCGTGGATAGCCACTCCCGAAGGATTCGCCTGCTCACACGAGTATATTCTCTACACTCTTCTTACCGGAGGTATTATGTTAGGTGCTTTCTTTATGGCTACAGACTATGTAACATCTCCCATGACGGCTTGGGGCAAGATCATCTTCGGTATCGGTATTGGTTTGATTGTGATGGTCATTCGTACTTGGGGCGCTTATCCCGAAGGAATGTC
>JAGHTR010000165.1 GCA_018065205.1 Candidatus Colicola caccequi | reverse complement strand
CCTGCATAACAGCTGATTCTGCATGCTTCGGAAGGAAGCATATCAAAATCAGCAAGCCACAGATTGAAACGATTATTTTTTCAATTATATCTTTCACTGAGATTAGTTATTTATGAATCGGCACGGACATAGACTCTTGCCTTTACCTTGACGCCAAGATAGAGTCAGACCAATTGTAAAGTAACCATCGGGGCGTCCCGTTTGGCTGCCGGAATACCAGCCATCGAGGTTCATGTGATTGATATCCACAAGACCATTATGGATAGAAGCATTTATGCCAAGGAACCAAGAGTTCTTAACGGCGAAGTTCCATCCTATTTCACCTACGACCATCGGTAAGAAACTGAACATCTGACCTTTACCACGATTGGCTCGAGTAAAGTCGTACTTAGCGGAGTTGAGGTTAGCACCCAATCCGGCATATAGATAGAAACCAGATTGACGGAACGGGTACCATTCGATACCGGCATCTAATTCGCCGAAGTATGTTTCAAAGAATCCTTTGTGGTAGGTGCCACTACGTGTTTTATCATTACCATGAATCCAACCACCGGCGAGGGTAAAGCGCCAGTTAGCGGAGTTCCATGCGGGCATCATGTAAGCGAAGTTGATTTGTCCGCCGGCGGTAAGGTTTTGTTTTTGGAAACCTTCCTTAAACGCTATGCCCAACATATCTACGTCGCCGTAGTAGTAGAGGGCAGTGACGGTCAATCCCAATCCGGGAGCCACACGTGAGTTGCGTGCTTGAAGTTGGTATCGTCCATTGCTGAACTTGACGCCATCGCGCGGATAAGCCATCGGAGCGGTTAATAGGAGAAGAACCAGCGTAAGGAGAGGTATTTTAACTGAATTATGTTTCATCATACCTGTATTAAGCTTTATCTTCTAATTCCTTATTATATTTACGCGAGCGTGCACGTACATACGCGAGGGCGGCGCAAAGCAGAATCATCATTATCCAAGGTACATCGCCAACAGGAACGATATCGGGGAATGGTTCCTCCGGGTTATCGTCGATATGTACGGTATGCGGACGAGCGAGATAGCGCATTGGACTATTGGCCTCGATGATGGCTTGTTCGGCTTGCATAGTAGATTGAGCACCTAAGTCGCGTTGAGGCGTTGCTTGTGCAATCATTGGTGCCATAAACATGGGTGTTGGCACCGATGCAGCGGCATCCCAAGCAGCATTGCCGGTAGTGGCACCTGCGCCACCGCTATAACTACCTCCGCCACCTATACTCTTTACATCGGCGCTACTGGATGTATGCAGGCGATAGTCGCCACTACCCACATTAGCGATACCCTTAGAGGAAGTTTGGAAGGTATAAGATGGAGCCGCAGTTCCTTCTCCCTGTAAAGAGACAGAGACGGAGCGCAACGTAACGGTACTGCGAGCGGGGTGATTAGCCCGATTAGCTACTACACCCGGCTTAGCGGGGTCGCCGTCAAAAGGCATGTATAACTGAGCATAATTCAGTTTGTTATCATTCTGAGTGAACAAGAACACCAGTAATCCCAAGTAGGCTATGCCTGCACAAATCGTGCATCTTATGATTATTTTTCTTTTGCGTGGGTTATTCATATCAATATTCATCATGGTTGTGTTTTTCTTTGGTTCTAACATTATCGGATAACTCGTTCAATTCGTCCTTGTGCGTCATAAACAACGCCTTTTCGTGCGACGTGTAATTGTCCATCCGGTGTGATGAATTTGATGATTGCATCATCTCCGAAGGTCTTCATACCTAATCCGGTAACTACATCTCCTTTTTCGCGAAGCACAGCGCTTAGATAGAATCGATCGTTGATTTCTTTATTTGCTGCACTACCGCTAAAGGTATAATCCGACTTAGTTAAATCGGTATTGGTATTAGTTAGAGCATCGTATAAGAACACCGACTCTACTCGGCTCAGATCGTAATCACGATTAAGCGAGAAGGTATATGTACCACTTTGCAGCAGTACGCATCCCAAAGATACAGCCATATTTTGTTTTGCTTCCTCTTCGGATAGGGCATTGAACGCCAGTTTATCCGAATGAGCCGTAGAGTACAGGATTGGTTGCGTATAGGATGAGTACTTAGAACCGATCCATTTACCAAGATCAGCACCTACTTCGTATGTAGATTGCGTGTAGGCATCCATGATGCATAATCCGGTATTATCCACTTCGCCTAAACTATTGGTGAGGTTAACGCCTACGAATGTTGGCAGTTCGATTTCTTCCTCTTCTTCAGCCACATTGCGACGCAAAGGAGCAGAAGCAGAAGTTTTGCGGTCGGCAGCCAAGAAGTTAACTACTTCCTCTTCGTTCTTGATAGTTCCTGCAATTTGGACGAAGTACGAAGTAAATGGCGGCAACTGAGTAGCGCTAATTAGGGCTTGAGTATAACCTGCTCTACCTGCAGCATTCGGAACAGTAACATAGTACAAACCATCACCACTATTCTCGTAGGTAGTACCACCAGCGCCATCATCAATTGGGTTAAGTTTACCAGTTTGAAGAGGTGTTCCAGGATGTGCATTCTTGTAGTAACTGATGTATGGGTTACCTACAAGGTTCCAACCTTTATTGTTTGGAGTTAAATCTGCATATCCAGAGCCTGCACCATAAGCACGAACCGCTACATCTTTGTTGCTAGTCTCATCATAACCTGCCATTGGGAAGCGTAATTCTTTCCACTTGCCATCAACCTGGTCATTGATTGCAACGATATAACCAATACCCGGATGTAATGTAGTAGAAGCATCCACTAATTTCCAGTTACGTCCGTCAGCCTGTTTCGGATTATCCGCACGGGCCTCGCCGTCATAGTATTTGAGGAACCAGTCTGTACCATATACGCAACTGGTATGATCCGTGAAGGTAACTGAAGCGATATTCACATCAAATGGAACCGTTATCCAATGCCAATCGGCATCAGAGATAAACTTATCAAAGTATACTGCTGGTTGTTCGCCATCTATAGCCTGCACACTATTATTTGCCGGTAAGTAGGCAGAGGCCACCTCGTCTTGGCGACTACGTAAAGAGATGGAAGTAGCCGTCAGAGTTTGTCCAGCGGAAACGGTCAACTGTGAGCCTTCGTATAATTTAACGCTACCAAAGGCATCAATTGCACCTGTTGCACCGGTATGTGTGAGTTGTTTATTTTCTACAACAACCAAGTCGCATGTTTTGCAGACCTCCTCGCCTAATTTGGTAAAGAGTTCATCATTCGTTGTGGTAGAGGTTGATACCATGATAGGAATCTTGTAAATATTCTCTACAGAAGGTTTAGTAGCACCTTTTTCGGAGAACATTTGCAGTTTAAGACGTGTACAAGCCAATGTGTCAAGGCCATCAATCTTGATGTTATATGTTCCATCCGGATTGAGCGTAACATCATCCAATGACGTACTATCAATGATGGTTGTAAATTCCTTGTAGTAAGTGGAATAGTCATAACTTCCGACCCAATCAAATCCGATACAAGAAGCGCCCACACCATTGTCATTTTCTCCTGTTTCCGGATTAATATTAGGAATCTGTACACCGAACCATTCACCAGGTACTCCGCTATGTTCGCCTAAGGTCACGAAGTCGGTTTTATTCAAATCCACTGCATTGTTTGGACCTTGGTTGGTAGAGTTGTATCCGGCGCGAACCGTATTCTTACGAATCAGCAAGCAGCGGTTGGTACTTAACGCATAATTGGAATTGCCCGCAGTATCTGTACCAAATCCCGAATACCATCCGCCGGGTTCGTCCATCCAAACGACATCCCCAACAGCAATATCTGTACGAGACTGACTATTTATACTAGTGACCTTACCACTGCCATCACCCTGCTTAGTAATTGAGACAAAGGTTGTTAAATCATCACCGCTTGAATTACCTGCACCAATAAGGTCAATCATTGTTCCTGTCTTAGTGTTCCATAAACCAATAGCATCATTACCATTGAAATCAAGTTTCAGGTCTGATAC
>JAGHTR010000173.1 GCA_018065205.1 Candidatus Colicola caccequi | reverse complement strand
CCCCTTGAGAGCCACAAATACGCATCCGGGGAGCACTTGACGACTATCCGTTGTTACGAATAGCGATTGTTTATCTTTGATGAGAAAATCCCAATTCATTTTTTCTTTTTGGGCAATTCCAACCCATATCCTTTTTTGATATCCTCGGCCTTCAAGAAGAAGGATAAGACAAAAGCTAACACGCCGAAAGATGCAAAAACAATCATCGGCACGAGATAGCCTCCGGTCCACACGCGCAACTTACCTATCAGCAGAGGTACTAAGCATAAGCCGATGTTCTGTACCCAGAAGATAAGGCAATAAGCCGAACCTAGTACTTTCTCGTCAATGATTTTAGGAACAGCCGGCCACATAGATGCCGGAACCAGCGAGAAGCTGACACCCAACACTAAGATAGTCACTAAGGCCAGCATCTTGCTTGGATAAGCAGGTAGCACAAAAGCAAACACACTATGGCAAGCAATCATAATCACGGCTCCAAGCAACATCATCGTTGCCCCCTTGCCTTTATAGTCGATATACAAACCTAAGAAAGGTGTCAATACCATAGCTAAAATAGGGAACCACTTGAATAAACCGGAAGCCTCAGCATTGGAGATGGCTAAGGTCTCTTCTAAGAAGTTAGTTGCAAAACGTTGGAAGGGGAAGATAGCGGAGTAGTACAGCACACATAGCAGAGCAATAATCCAGAACATCTTACTTTGGAACACCTGCTTGAGGTCCGAAGCATGGAACTCATCCTCCGGATCTTTCTCTGCCGTTGCTTCACCAATAGCCACCAGTTGTTTATCAAACCGGTTATCCATGATGGTAAAGATGGTAAAGTTGAGCAATCCCACCACCAGCAGGCATGCCGAGAACAGCAGAGGCGCTACCACCGACTGCGTGCCATCCGGTAACGCAAAGCGGGATGCAAAGACAGGAGCCAACCACATCGCAGCATATACTCCCAAGCGGGCAATGGACATCTCAATACCCATCGCCAATGCCATTTCCTTACCTTTGAACCATTTAGCCAATATCTTAGACACCGTCGTGCCGGCCATCTCACAGCCGCAGCCGAAGATCATAAAGCCGAACATAGCCAACTTAGCCGAACCCGGCATAGAGGGCCACCAGGAATTAAGCCATACGATGTGATTGGCATCAAACCAGTCCGATATGCCGACATACTTGATTGCCGCACCAACCACCATCAACGAGGCAGATAGTACACCCGTATAACGCACACCCATCTTGTCCAAGATGATTCCGGCCAAGATGAGGAAACCAAATACGTTCAAGAGATACTCACCGGATGCATACGTGCCAAACACGCCTTGGTTCCAACCTCGCACATCATTGAGCAACGATGCTAAGGGTGAAAGTATATCCACGAACATGTAGGCGAAGAACATCATACTGGCTACCAATACCAGCACAATCCATCTAGCCAAGGCGCTATCGCGCAGGGTCTGTTGAATCTTTTTTACACCCATCTTTTTTAGTGTTTAAACTTTCCACTTTTAACTTTAAACTATTCTTCTTCCGTAACCACACCGCTTTTTTCTTCTCATACTCCGCGTAGTGTGATTCTAAATAGCCGTCAGCCATGATAGGATTATTTCAGTCCCAACTCAGCTTTAACAGGAGCCATTACATCATGTGCG
>JAGHTR010000192.1 GCA_018065205.1 Candidatus Colicola caccequi | reverse complement strand
TTCGCCTACGGCAGTAATTTCGAACTTCAATCCAGAGGTTTCATCCACGAATTTGTCACCTACACTTTGTGCCCACAGTCCCACGCTCAGCGTCAGGGCTGCAAATAATGAAAATAGTTTTTTGAACATAATGTTTTGTTTTTTAAGCCCCCTCCAACTCCCCCTGAAGGGGAGAGAGAGGGTAAGTTAATAATTAATAATTGATATTGATAATGTTTTGCGCCTACTCTTTATCGGATTTTCGGCAGGCTCCGTTTGATATTATAGATATTTTATTAGTATCCTAGTTGCCTTGAGAAATAGTATCCTAGATTGCATTAATAGACAAAAAAAAGCGTGAACTTTCGTTCGCTTCATTTGATCTTTTGAGGTCTTCGACTACCTATTCTACTCAAATGTACGCACAAAAACTCACGCTGAATGCGCGAGCGTGCAAAACCGTACTTGAGTAGATTTTTTGAAAGTGTCGAAGTTTCAAAAGATCAAGTTGGGCTTACAACGCTATATTTATATGTCATGCATCGCCTTTACGATGCCGGTTAATCATAGGCTGGGTTAGTTTTGTTATTTATCGTTATAGTGTTCTTCTGTTTGAAGTATTAACACTGTAATCTCAGCATCATAAATGTCATAAACGATACGATCATGTGCCGTAATGTGACGTGAATAGGTGATATCATTCCCACCAACCAGAGGCTCTGGATGACCAATCCCTGTTCTTGGATGTTGCATTATATCACACAAAATAGCAGTCGCCTTTTTAAACAATACGGGATTGGATTTTTTCCACTTCCGCAACGTTTTATCAGCTTGCTTTGAATATGCAATACTATAAATCATAAACTATCAAAATAGCGATTCATATCCTCCGGAGTACGGCAAATAATGGTTTCTCCGTTTTTATATTCACGACGTGCAAGATTTATCCTTCTTGACAAAGAAGGTGAAATACTATTTGCTGATGTTGTAGCACGGACAGCCGAAACACCCTTAATCATGCGAATTGCATGACGAATCTCTTTCATTAAAGAAGCATCCTCTATATTGACAATAAATTGAGGAGTTGAAATAGGTTGTACGGATAATGGTGTATTCATATTTATTTGTTTTTTCAGTTTTGCGGTGCAAAATTACAGAAAAAAAATGGAATATGCAAATTTTATTGAATTTTGAATTAAGAATTTTGAATTAAGAGAATTAACCAATTAGGAATTAGCCAAAGGAAGAGGACATCGCCGAGAGGGACAGTTACTTTTTATTGGTGTGCTTTAAGCACTTCTTTTGACTGATGAATAGTCCGACAATGATGAGAAGCATTCCTATCCATTTGCCGGCAGGTAAATGTTCGTCAAAGACCAAGAACATAAACAAGGCCGTGAACAAGGGACGGATATTATTGAATACATTGCCTCTGGTAACGCCTATCTTTCTAACGGAGTAGCAGAACAAGATAAACGCTGTTATCGTAGCAAATAAAGCCAGATAGACAACCCCAGCCACGGATTGCCAAAGTTGGGTTGTCCAAGTGGTTATATCTAAACTGATGGGACAGTGGATTCCTTCTTTTATGCCCCACATGGGATAGAAGAGAAATAGTGCGCATAACTGCACATAAAAAACAATTGTTAGCGAGTTATATTTAGCCGGGATACGGCGTAAAATCACCGAATATAGCACCGCAGTAGAAACTGCGAAGAAAGCCGTCAATAATCCCCATGCATTTCCTAACCGGAAATTCGTAGAACCAATAAGCACCAACATCACCATTCCAATAGTAGAAACAACGATACCTATTATATTATATAGCGTGACGCGTTCACGCAGAATCATCCATGCAAAGACAGGTGCTAAAACAGGATTGGTTGAAAGCAGTGTCTCCGCTATTGTAGGCGAAGAAAGAGCATCGTAGGTATATGTCTCAAACAAATAATATAGACAGGGTTGAAAAAAACCGGCTAAGAGGAATAGTGGAATATCCTTCTTATCCAGTTTTTGCAGTCCCAACATCGCATTAGAACGGCAGCACAACCCAATGAGCAATAGGATGACTATGGCCAACGTGAACCGCATTACCAACAGGCTCAAGTTGGAAAAAGACAGTAATGCTGTTTTAATAGCGACACCCGACACTGACCAAATCAGCATCGAAGTGATAACTGCCACATACGGGAGTGCTTTTTTCATTGATTTAGCAACTCTCGAATTGTTCGAGGAAGCGGACATCGTTCTCAGAGAAGAGACGCAAGTCCTTGACGCGGTACTTGAGGTTAGCAATACGCTCTACACCCATACCGAAAGCATAGCCAGAATAAACTTTGCTATCTATGCCACAACTCTCTAACACATTAGGATCGACCATACCGCAGCCTAAGATTTCCACCCAACCGGTACCTTTACAGAATGCACAACCCTTACCACCACATAAGTCACACGAGATATCCATCTCGGCACTTGGTTCGGTGAATGGGAAATAACTCGGGCGCAGACGAATCTGAGTGTCCGGTCCAAACATCTCTTTAGCGAAATATAATAATGCCTGACGCAGGTCAGCAAAGCTGACATTCTTATCCACATATAGGCCTTCTACCTGATGGAAGAAACAGTGGGCTCGAGCCGAAATAGCCTCGTTACGGAACACACGTCCGGGGCAAAGGATACGGAGAGATTGCGGAGCATTAGCCGGATCATTATTCAGAGCCTTAGCCCAATCAGTTAGCGCGCGCGTTTGCACGCTAGATGTATGCGTTCTTAAAAGGATATCAGTAGGTTTTTGTACACCCTCTTGCTTCTCCACAAAAAAGGTATCCTGCATATCACGAGCAGGGTGCTCAGGAGCGAAATTAAGCATTCCAAACACGTGTTTATCATCCTCCACTTCAGGTCCATCAGCCACCGTAAATCCAATACGAGAAAAGATAGTAATAATCTGCTCACGCACCAAAGACAATGGGTGACGCGCACCTAATCCGATGGAGTCCGGCGTACGGGTCAGGTCCTCCTTATAAGCCACAGTTTGCACCTTAGATTCCATCTGCTCGCGCATTTGTTTAATTTGTGATTCAAACTGTTGTTTGAGTTGATTAACTGATGCACCCCACTGCGCTTTTTGTTCCTTAGTAAGTGCTTTAAAATCATCAAACAAAAGGCTGACATCGCCTTTTTTACTGAGGTATTTTTGACGCAAGGCCTCTACTTCCTCAGCCGTATTAGCATGCAAGTTCTGCGCCTCAACGCGCAGACGTTCAATCTTATCCTTTAATAATTCGCTCATAATAAACGCAATTTAACATGCAAAAGTACAAATAATTCTGCATACGCACAAAATAATATCGTAAAAAAATCACATATGTGCACTTTTATTTGGTTATATGAAAAAAAAATTGTATTTTTGCACGTTTTATTGCGCTAATGCGCACATATGAGCACATACATGCGTGTAAGAAGGTTTATACATAGTATAGGTTTGGCATTGATTGCTATTATGCCAATGCGGGGTGAGACCATCACCTCCCCTATTACGTATGAGGCCCAAGACTCAATTATACTGATGGGGACGGGGCAGGCTACGATGTATGGCAATAGTACGGTGAATTACGAGCGAATGGAACTGACGGCAGCACGCATTAAAATGGTATTAGATAGCAGTCTTATCTACGCCAACGGCTACCATGACACAATAGAAGACGAGTTAATAGGCAAACCGGTATTCAAAGATGGCAATGACAGTTATGAGAGTCTGGAGATGACCTATAACATGAAGACGCAGAAAGGTTTTATTCGTGAAGTAGTAACGGAGCAAGGCGAAGGATATGTAGTAGCAGATAAGACAAAGAAGACACAAAAAGACGTAATGATGATGGCCGGAGGACGATACACTACGTGTAGTGATCATGATCATCCGCACTTCTATTTAAAAATGACTCGTGCAAAGGTTAAGCCAGGACACTTCATCGCCACCGGTCCTGCCTACATGGTAGTAGGTGACGTACCTGTTCCACTAGCCATTCCCTTTGGTTTCTTCCCCTTTACATCTTCCTACACCAGCGGCCTAATCATGCCATCATTCGGCGACGATTTATCGCGTGGTTTGTATTTGCAGGGTATCGGTTACTACTTCGCCATCAATGACTACTTAGACTTTGAGGTTCGTGGCGACATATATACTAAAGGTACGTGGGCCGTATATGCCAAGACACGTTATGTTAAACGATACGGATTTAGTGGCATGATTGACTTCAACTACCGCACGGATGTAACAGGCGAGCGTGGCATGCCGGACTATGAACGAGCCACCAACCTGAAACTGCAATGGACTCACCAACAAGATAGTAAAGCCAATCCCTACTCTACCTTCTCTGCCAGCGTTAACTTCTCTACCAGTGGTTATAACCGCAGTAATATCAATAGTTACTACAATGGT
Source organism: Candidatus Colicola caccequi (assembly GCA_018065205.1). Classification (GTDB taxonomy): domain Bacteria; phylum Bacteroidota; class Bacteroidia; order Bacteroidales; family Paludibacteraceae; genus Colicola; species Colicola caccequi. Next base: position 3,811 of record JAGHTR010000192.1, on the reverse strand, counting down.
CAAGCCAATGCCGAAAACACCAAGTCCAGTTCAATCAGTTACACCCAGCGCTTTCCAAATAGTCCATGGAGTATATCAATGAGTATGTTGCTTAACCAACGCACCAAGGACAGTACGATATCACTGACAGCGCCGGACCTGAGCGTTAACATGTCCAGTATCTATCCGTTCCGCCGCAAGCATCGTGTAGGTCCCGAGAAATGGTACGAAAAAATTAAGATGTCCTACTCGGGCAATGCCAAGATAGTAGGCAATAACATCAAGGAAAAAGACTTCTTCCACACGGATTTCTTGCGCGATTGGAAGACCGGACTGAAACACAATATACCTATCTCTGCCAACTGGATGTTATTCAAGTACCTCAGTGTGACACCAACGATTAACCTGACCGACCGTATGTACTTCCAACGAGTAAGTCAAAGATGGGACGAGACGAATAAAGCAGTAGTGAGGGATACCACCAATGGATTCTACAATGTATTTGACTTCTCGGTATCGTTAGGATTATCCACTAAGTTATACGGATTCTATATCCCATCTAAGAAACTCTTCCCCCATAGCAAAGTAGATCGTTTCCGTCACGTACTGACTCCGTCACTGAGTTTCTCGTATCATCCGGATTTTGGTAAGAAATTTTGGGGATACTACGGCACCTACGATGAGAACATCTATGAAAAGAACAGTTTAGGAGAAGATTCGATTAACTCCATTACCGGAGAGAAAGTGGTAAGGGAGAGCATTCGACATAACTACTCCTATTATGATGGGCAGTTATACGGTAATGCGGCACAGGGGTTGTCGGCATCGCTCAGTTTTGGCGTACAGAACAACTTAGAGGTAAAAGTGCGAAATGACAAAGATACAACCGGCACTAATCCATATAAGATATACAGTATCATTGATAACTTAGGCATCAGCGGAGCATATAACTTTGCGGCAGACTCCATGCGATGGAGTAACTTCAATATCAATTTAAGGCTAAAAATACCATTTGTTAATTATACCCTTAACCTGTCCACACAGTTAGACCCATACATGTATGAGTACGATGCACACGGCAATCCGGTGAGAACAGATAAACAATATTGGCATCATGGTCGATTCCCGCACTGGACAGGAACAAACACAAGTTTGAGTTACACCTTCAATAATGCCCTATTCAAGAAATGGTTCGGCAAGAAAGACAAGAAAACCTCGGACGATGGTAACATGGATGAGATGAAGGTGCAAGACGATGGTTCAATGACCAATGGTAAACGCAATAACGGAGAAGGAGACAGGGATGCCGAGGTAGATGACGGATATGTCAAGACCGAGATACCATGGTCACTAACCGTCAGTTACACAATCCGCTATGCGGACGCACCGCATACGAAGGATAATTTTATTGATAGCCGAATGCAGTACCGAATGGAACTGACACAAAACTTGAGTCTATCCGCATCAATTGCATTGGGTAAGGGTTGGAAAGCCAGTGCCACCACCAGTTATGATATCACGCATCATCAGTGGTCGTACACAAACTTCAATGTATCTCGTGACTTGCACTGTTGGAACATGACTGCAAGTTTTGTGCCGTTTGGTCCATATAAGAGTTATAACTTCCACATCGGTGTGAATGCATCTATGTTGGCCGATTTGAAATACGATAAGTCGAATAATAGTACAACGAATAAAAAAGTAACATGGTGGTAGCAAATCAAAAAGTAGTGACATGCACCTATGATTTATATGTAGATGGTGCAAAACAAGATCAAGAAGAGTTGATGGAACGTGCAACGGAGCAACATCCGCTTACGTACTGTCAAGGCGAAGGAATGATGTTGCCTAAGTTTGAAGAAGCGATGGCTGGCAGAAAAGCAGGCGAGGAGTTTGATTTCCGCATCGCTTGTAAGGATGCTTATGGCGAATACGACACCGATGGTGTAATGGAACTGCCTAAATCAATGTTCTATAATGGGGATGGCGAGTTTGATGAAGAGCGCGTATTCGTAGGCAACATCGTACCCATGAACACCGCTGATGGGCAGATAGTGAATGCACAAATATGCGAAATAAGTGAAGATAAAGTGACTATTGACTTAAACCATCCATTGGCCGGAGAGAATCTGCACTTTATAGGTAAGATATTGGAAGTGAGAGACGTAACACCTGCCGAACTAGACCTGATTCGTCACCCTCACCACTGTGGTAAATGTCACGGAAAATGTAACGATTGTAATAACGATAAATGTAATGGCGAACATACTTGCAATTGTGGGAAGGCCTAATGTAGGCAAGTCCACCCTCTTTAACCGTCTCACACAAACACGTCGTGCGATTGTGATGAACGAAGCCGGTACCACCCGTGACCGTCAGTACGGCAAGTGCGAATGGTGCGGTCGGGAATTCTCCGTAATAGATACCGGAGGATGGGTGGTTAATTCGGATGACACGTTTGAATCCGAGATTAACCGCCAAGTGGATATGGCCATCAAAGAAGCTGATGTGGTGTTGCTATTGGTAGACGTGAACGAAGGCGTAACGCAGTTTGACATGGAAGTGGCACACTTGTTGCGTCAATCCAAGAAAGAGTGCGTGTTAGCAGTGAATAAAGTAGATACATTTGAAAACCAATATGGTGCACCGGAGTTCTATAAATTGGGTTTAGGCGAGCCGTATATCGTTTCTGCCGAGAACGGCTTAGGTACGGGCGACTTATTAGACGAGATATGTTCACGGTTCAAAAAAGATGATACCGACGAAGTACTTGAGGAACTACCGCGTTTTGCTATTGTTGGGCGTCCTAATGCCGGTAAATCATCCATACTGAATGCTTTTATCGGAGAGGACCGAACCATCGTGACTAACATACCCGGAACGACACGGGATAGTATTTATACGCGGTACAATAAGTTCGGCAAAGATTTTTACTTAGTTGATACAGCCGGTATCCGCAAGAAAGCCAAAGTGAACGAAGATTTGGAATACTATTCGGTAGTGCGTTCAATACGCGCCATTGAGAATTCCGACGTATGTATATTAATGATTGATGCCACTCGTGGCATTGAGTCACAGGATCTAAATATCTACTCGCTCATCCAGAAGAACAAGAAGGGTTTAGTAGTATGCGTGAATAAATGGGATTTAGTGGAAGATAAGTCTAATGCTGCCATTAAGGAGTTTGAGGGAGCAATCCGCGAACGTGTAGCTCCATTCACAGACTTCCCCATTATCTTCTGCTCGGCATTAACCAAACAGCGTATCTTCAAAGTAATGGAGACCGCATTAGAAGTGTATGAGAACAAACAGCGCAAAGTGGCTACGGCACAACTGAACGATAAGTTCTTGCCCTTAATTGAGAACTATCCGCCCCCAGCAACTAAAGGTAAGTACATCAAGATTAAATACTGCACCCAACTTCCTAATACACAAGTGCCAACCTTTGTATTCTTTGCCAATTTACCGCAGTATGTAAAGGAACCTTATCGTCGTTTCCTGGAAAACAAGATGCGCGAATGGTGGAACTTCTTGGGCACTCCCATTCAGATTTTCATTCGTGCTAAATAATGAAGATTATCGGACTGACATATTACAACGGTGCCCATCGTTTTACGATGAAGTGCGATGCATCCTTGCTTAATCAGCGCAAGCCTCTCTTCCTGCCGGATTGGTCGGTTGATATGCGTTACATTCCATGCACCGTTATTCGTATCAGTCGTTTAGGCAAGTGCATTGAGTCTCGTTTTGCGGCACGTTATTATGATGCTTATGCTGCCGGTTTAGACTTTATCGCGAATGATTGGATGGAGAAAGAATATGCGCGAGCCAC
>JAGHTR010000096.1 GCA_018065205.1 Candidatus Colicola caccequi | reverse complement strand
TTTTTTTAAAACAATGTGCAAAGTTACAATTATTTTTGCATATATGCAAATAAATATGTTATTTCTCTTCGCGGCTTCTAATTTTCTTAGAGGTCACTAATTTATCGCATGCCACCAATACACCCGGCAGCACAAACAAAATCAACAAGATGGCTACTGCTGCCCCCACAGATATACATCCTACAATCGCACTAATCGTTACATCATCTACCAACAATGCCATCACGCCGGGACCTAACACCATAATCAGTCCGGATGTCATAATGGTGCGAATTGAACCATGATAGGCTTCTCGGGCCGCTTCGTATTTCTCCATCTGCTTGCGGTTGGCCTTGTAATACGTCGCATACAAAATACCGTAATCAATGGTGGCTCCCATCAATATGGATTGCACAATCAAATAAGCCAAATACAGCATCTGACCGGATGCCAAACCCGATACAATCACATTCACATAAACGGCTGTCATCACCGTCATCACTAAGATAGACGGCACAATAATCGACCTAAACGTGATGGCTACAATGATAAAGATTGCTAAGATGGTCAGTAAGGTCACCATCGTCATCTCCTGACTGAAACCATCTTTTAACTCACTGAACATAACCGATTCGCCAATCATATAGTATGGTTGATCAAAGGCTTCTGTCAGCCATTCATCCATTTGGTCTATGAACGCATACGTCTCCGGCGACTCGTCCGGCAATGACGTCAAGGCTATCATCAGCGAATAATCATCGTGACTGAGCATATCCATTGCTTGACCTAATTGTTGCTGCGTGGAATCCAATAACTGAATAGTCGTTGTATCTAAGAAAGCACTGATGATATCTAAGTGAATGAGCGTATCCGTAACATAAGCTAATAATTGCTCCGGACTCATTACCAACGAATCGTTATAGTGATTCATGCTGCCGTAATAGCAATACAGCATATTCACGGTCTCCGGCTCAATGGATTGACCTAAGAAATTGAAATGCTTGGTCATTTGCTCGGATGTATATTTCTTACCGCCGTACATGAGTCGGTCAAAACGCTCGGCTTGCAATTCGGCACGGCTCTTGCGGTGCTTAACCGGCTGAGCAACTACCACCGCTGTCGTGTCAGCCTTGCTCTCAGTAACCTCCTGCTTATCTTCTACTACGGCTACCTCTGTACCGGTCTCCTGCGCCTGTTTCTTGCCGGCCAGGGCCAATAAGTGATCGGCAGAAGCATTGCGGACACCTAACTGAGTCAATACACTGCTCATCTCATCTGCCGCCATCGGAGTTCCCGTAGCCGCAGCGTCCATCAACTGAACGCGCAGTTGCAGACCTTTCTTCTGCTCTTCGTTCACTAACTTAGCCAGAGCCTTGCGTTGGAAGAGGTCATCCGTCAGGAAATGCACATACTCCAACGGAGTCATGCGCTTACCGTTCTTACTGAAACTATATACCATCTTGGTCTGACCATTCGTCGAACCGATATAGTCGGCCATTTGACGGACACTCTTCTCGGTGTATAACTCAACGCTGTCCGTCAGGGTCATCAGGTAATAGGTCAATTCATCACCATTGGATGATGCCAACCGTCTCATCACGGCATTCACCGGCACTGCATTCGCCTGCGTTAATTTGTCAACGTTAGCGTTAACGTCAACGTTGGACGCTTTGCGTCCTATTTG
>JAGHTR010000212.1 GCA_018065205.1 Candidatus Colicola caccequi | reverse complement strand
AAGCAAATCAATATCAATGGTACGGTCTTTGTAGTTAAAGGTTTGAGTGGCAGCATCAAAAGACGACTTATGCGTCCGTCCCAGTTCACGCTCAATAGCCTGAGTAGCCTCTAATAAGTCCATCGGCGAAAGGGACGTAATTAGGCATACACATATATTAAGGTACTCATGCGTGCTGTCATACCCCATCGGTGCCGAATAATAATCCGACGAACGCGACACAAGCGTGCCACAACGCTCCGACAATAAACGACATGCCGAGTCGATGTAGTGGTGACGAGGGCTGATATTGCTGCCTAATGACAAATAAATACGCATAACGAGTGCAAAATTACAGTTTTTTTTGCATACGTGCAAATTTTTTTGTACTTTTGTGCCCAAAATGAGAACGATGAAAAAGATCATTATAGCCATATTATGCATTGGGGCGATGATGCCAGTGAGGGCGGAGGAAGTGAGTCAGGCGTACCTCAATTACATCTGGCAATACAAAGACGTAGCTCGGGAGCAACAACGGGAATACGGCATTCCTGCCTCCATCACCATGGCACAAGCACTGCTGGAATCCAGTGCCGGACAGAGTGAATTAGCTGTATATGCACGCAATCACTTCGGCATTAAATGCACCAGCAACTGGGAAGGTAAATGCTACAAGCACGACGACGACCAAGCCCAAGAGGACTTCCGCGTGTACGACTCCGTGCCACAATCATACGAGGACCACTCGCTGTTCCTGCGTCGCGCTCGCTACCAATCGTTATACACCATTCCCATAAGTGACTACCGCGGTTGGGCACATGAACTGCGCAGATGCGGATACGCAACCGACCCTAAGTACCCCGAGAAACTGATACGATTGATTGAACTGTATAAACTGGACTTGCTATGAGCAAACCGACTGCCATTAATGATCTGATTAACTCCTACCTGCGCGAACAAGGCTTGGAGCAGAGCATATTAGGCGAACAACTGATTCGTCTATGGCCGGATATAATGGGTAAGCAAGTAGCCGATCTAACAGGGACCATTGAGATTAAGAACCAAGTGCTGATGATTCAAATCCGCAGCGCTGCACTCAAACAACAGTTATTTGAATGCAAACGGGCACTGATAAAAAAACTGAATGACGCCGTAGGAGGCGAAGTCATTAAGGATATAAGGATAAGGTAACGTAAACGCAAACGCAAACGTAAACTGATTAACGTAAACGCAAACGTAAACTGATTAACCAATAAGATATGGAGCGAGTAGAGAAGAAATTGGATTTTGGGGTGATACGGGAGAGGTTGAAGCAACTATGTTCGTCGTCCCTGGGACGCGAGCAAGTGGATGCTATGACCTTTTTGACCGATTACACCACTATTCAGCATCTGCTACTCGAAACCCAAGAGATGGTACATATCCGCGAAGATGCATCCTTGCACTTTCCTCAGGGCGACATCCATGATATACGGGAGAACTTAGCACGAGTGCGTATAGAAGGTCTTTTCTTAGACGAGCAGGAATTGCAGCAGTTGCGGCAAGTGCTATCCTACGCCATCGAATTGGAGCAGTTCTTCAGTCACTTAGACAGCACACGCTTCCCTATTCTGAACACCCTCACCCTATCCTCCACGCCTGTTCTGCCTCCATTAAAAGCCCGCATCGATAAGATATTAGATCCATACGGTCAACTCAAAGACAACGCTTCCCCTGAGTTAGCCCGCATACGGCGTGAACTGAGTCAAGCCCAAGGGTCGGTGAACCGCGCCATCAACACGATTCTGCGCAAAGCCCAAGCCGAAGGACTGATAGAGAAAGATGCCACACCCACGATGCGCGAAGGACGATTGGTGCTGCCTATTCCTCCAGGGATAAAAAAGAAAATCGGCGGCATCGTGCATGACGAGAGTGCTACCGGCAAGACCGTTTATATTGAGCCTGCCGAAGTAGTGGAGGCTAATAACCATATCCGCACCTTAGAAGGTGAAGAACGACGGGAACGGGCACGCATACTGATTGAAATAACCAACGACATCCGTCCCAACGTGCCGGATATAATACAGACCGAGACCTATCTGGCGCATATCGATTTCCTGAATGCCAAAGCCCAACTCGCATATATACTGCATGCCATTGCTCCGGAGTTGACAGATAGTCCGCAATTAGACTGGCACGGAGCCCAACATCCGGTGCTGTACCTGAGGTTCATGACGGAGGGACGGGAAGTGGTGCCACTTAACTTGCGATTAGACCAACAACATCGTATATTGGTCATTTCCGGACCCAACGCCGGAGGTAAGTCGGTTTGCCTGAAGACCGTCGGACTGATTCAGTACATGCTGCAATGCGGCTTATTGGTGCCGGTCGAGGAGAGCAGCAAAGCAGGGGTGTTCCGTCAGTTGATGATTGACATAGGTGATGAACAGAGCATATCGGATGATTTGAGTACGTACTCGTCGCACCTGCGCAACATGAAGACTTTTGTGCGTCAAGCAGATAGTCACACGCTCTTCCTGATTGATGAGTTCGGTTCCGGCACCGAGCCTGCCATTGGTGGTGCCTTGGCGGAGGCTATTCTGACATCCATCAATAACCAAGGAGCGTTGGGCGTCATCACCACTCACTATACGAACCTCAAGCACTTAGCAGAACGCACCGAAGGTATCATCAATGGAGCCATGCTATATGATAGAGGTGCACTCAAACCCTTGTTCCAACTGAGTGTAGGTCAGGCAGGATCGAGTTTTGCCATCGAGATAGCACGGCAGACCGGACTGGATGAGGCTATCATACAGCAGGCCATTGACATCGTGGGAAACGAACATATCGACTACGATAAGCAACTGCAAGACATAGCGCGAGATAAACGGTACTGGGAGAACAAACGGCAGAACATACGGCAACGGGAAAAACACCTGGAGGAAAAGATTGCTTTTTATGAGCAAGAGATAGCCGGACTGAAAGCCAAAAAGAAAGAGATCCTGGCAGAAGCCAAAGAAGAGGCACAGATTTTGTTGCAAGAGAGTAACGCCACTATCGAACGCACTATCCGTGAAATCAAAGAGAGCAAAGCCGACAAGGAACGGAC
>JAGHTR010000058.1 GCA_018065205.1 Candidatus Colicola caccequi | reverse complement strand
GCGTTTTTATCCACTCCCATGCATCCATGATTAGGTTGATGGGACGGAGGGCTTGTTGCAGCCGTTCCTCTTCTATTGCTATTTTAGCCTCCAGCAGTACTTTCTCCATTTCATAATCACGAGTCTTGGTGTCTTGACCTAATAGGTGACGAATCTTATTCTGAATGGGAATAACGAACAACGCCTTACGGCATGCCACCAATATAATCATTAGCAGCAGGAACACACCTGCCATCACTAAACATGCAGCCCATGCAGGCATGATTAGGGTCAATGCACAAGCCGCAGCAGCGCCCAAGAAGGCCAGTACCGGCAGAAGCAAAAAACTAACTACGATGCACAGCATCAGTATGCTAACCAGCTCTCCTAATGTATGTGCTACCTCCAGTTTAATAAGGTCCAAGCGGGTAGAAATATAATTACGCAGGTCTTCCATCGTTGTCTTTTTGTTTTTCTAAGTTAGACTTCATTTCATTCAACTTGTCTTTCATTTCTTGGCGCACTTCTTCGCCTCGTTCGGTTGTAAAAAGCCAAACGGCAGCTGCACCAATAGCCATACCTGCAAGGAAAGTAAATAAACCATTTGAATTGTTTGCCATAATCGTAATTCTTTATGTGGTTATTCAAAAAAAGGAAGGCGTTCACCTTCCTTTGTGCGCAGGATGAGACTCGAACTCACACGATCTTGCGACCACTACCCCCTCAAAGTAGCGTGTATACCAATTTCACCACCTGCGCGGAGTGCCCAGAACAGGACTCGAACCTGCACACCTTGCGGCATACGCACCTGAAACGTACGCGTCTACCAATTCCGCCACCTGGGCATTGGCGCGTTAGCGCCAAGTTCAGTTGTTATTAGAACAAAAATGCAGGAACAGGTCCTGCATAGAGCGATGAACGAGACTCGAACTCGCGACCCCGACCTTGGCAAGGTCGTGCTCTACCAACTGAGCTATCATCGCATGAGCTTTTTCAAACTGTTTAGACCACTACTTTTTCAAAAGCGACTGCAAAATTACAACATTTTTTTGACATGACCAAATATTTCTGCAAAAAAATGCAAAAAAATGATAGTTTTCTATCTATAATTACAAAAATACGGACTTGTTGGATGCTTGCATACAGAAAAGATCGGTATTTTTGGAATTAAGAAGGCATCGCCTTTTTTTTGCATTTTTTCAATGCCCCAGCCTATTTCGGGGGAATTACGAGTTTTGACATGACCCCAAAAAGTTAGACGGATTAATACTAACTTATTTTATCTTGATAATGGGCTCGGTATTGTACCGGGCTCATTTTTAATCTGAGTTTGATACGGTCGTTATTATAATACTTAATGTATCGTTGTAGTTCTACCTTAAATTGGTCTATGCTCTCAAACTGATTAACATAGAGCAGTTCTTTCTTCATCAGTCCAAAAAAGTTCTCCATCATTGAGTTATCTAAACAGTTCCCCTTTCGAGACATACTTTGTATGATATGATGCTCTCTTAGTAATGCTTGATACGTCCCATGTTGGTAGTGCCATCCTTGGTCAGAGTGCATAATCAAACCATTTAAGGTCTTATTGCGGACAGCTTTCTTCATCATATTTATGACGAGTTCTAAGTTTGGGCTATTAGAGATTGTAAAACTAATTATTTCTCCGTTCCACATATCTAATACGGGTGATAAATAGCATTTTTGACCTTTTATATCTACCTGCGTAATATCAGTTGTCCACTTCTGATTCGGTGCCGATGCACCAAAATCTCTAGAAATAATGTTAGGTGCAATCCTACCGACATTACCTTTATATGAGCGGTAGCGCACAACCCGTTGCTTAGCATACAAGCCCATCTCTTGCATTAGTCGGGCGACAGTCTTCTTATTAATCACTATACCATCTGCGTGCAACGCAAGGCATACACGACGATATCCATAACGCTCCTTATTTTTCTCAAATATCACACGTATCTTTTGCTTAATATCTGCATATTTATCGTCATGTTTTTTGACATGATAATAGTATGTGGCGCGTTTCATCCCACTAACAAAGAGTAAATTCTCTAAGTTATATTCTGGCCTTAATGAGTGGATGATTAATGCTTTGTCTTTGAGACAAAACTTGTCTTTTCTATCATTAAGGCCCTTAATTTTTTTAAGTAGGCATTCTCAGCACGAAGGAGTTCGTTTTCACGTTGGAGTTCCTCCAAATCTGTTTGAGGTGCGCGTTTCTTTGGACGTCCCATATCAATCTGTTTTCTGCCAGAATTCACGTTACGCAGCGCTTCATACCCTTCCTTTCTTACCATAAACAACCAACGGCTAATTGTTGATCTTGCTATACGGTATTTAGCACATGCAATGTGCAAAGGTATATCATTTTCTTCAATCTCGCAAATAATTTCGCATTTTTCTGCAAAATTATACCTACAATTATATGGTTTTTTGTCCAAACCATCTACTCCTGCACGACGATATTGTTCCAACCACATAGTAACTACATTCTTAGAACAACCCAATTCTTTGGCCACATGGCTAATCGCTTTACCCTGTTTACAAAGCGCAATGGCATCTAACTTAACTTTTAAAGAATGCACCATAATAAACACATTTTAATGTCTAAACTTTTGGGTGCACTTCAGTTTACGAGTAAGGCGGCGTCCGAAATATTTTCGCAAAAAAATGATAGTTTTCTATCTATAATTACAAAAATACGGCTTTTTTATTGGTTATTCCACGATGAACTCATACGGACCGGGTTCAACAACGAATTGCATCTTGTCGTTATAATACCCTAATGTCTCGTCGGTAATAGCGAAAGAGACTTCCATACTCTCACCCGGCTCCAGATGAATGCGCTTAAATCCACGTAATTCACGTACGGGGCGGGCCAACGTAGAATATTGCGCTCTAACATATAGTTGTACCACTTCATCTGCGGCCATCTTACCTGTATTTGTTACCGTGACGGAGCATTGTGAATCATCCACCACGCATTCACCATACTTAAAAGTGGTATAACTCAAACCATATCCAAACGGATATAGGGGCAGTGTGCTTTCATCCAAATAACACGACAAGTACTTAACGAATTGCCCATCAACAGAGGGACGGCCGGTGGAATACTGGCGATAACCCAATGGTTCTTGTCCCACCGAGCGAGGGAAGGAGGTGGTTAGTTTACCGGATGGGCTAACCTTACCAAAGACGACATCAGCAATGGCATTCGCCGTCTCGCTGCCGCCAAACCATACTTGTAGGATAGCATCGCAGACTTCGGACTCGTGCAGTAAAACGACAGGACGTCCCGTAAAGTTAAGCAACACCATCGGTTTATTAAGGGTAGCGAGGTCATCTATTAAGTCTTGTTGCGCCTTAGGCATAGTTAAGTTAGTGCGGCTAGAACTTTCTCCTGACATTTCGGATGTTTCGCCCATTGCCAACACAATCACATCTGCCTTTCGTGCTGCAGCCATAGCCTCAGCACGCATTTGATCCGGTGTGCGCTCATCCCATATGCTACGGCCGAATAATTCGCCACGTTGTTGTAGTTGTTGGTCATATTCAACATTAGAACCTTTTGCATAGAACAAATGTCCCTGAGGAAGGAGTTCCGCAAAAGATTCACGAACCGTCTTATAATCAAACGTAGCAGCCACTGACCATGTTCCTGCCATATTAGAGCGAGTATCGGCCAAAGGTCCGATAAGTGCCACTTTGGCTGTAGGAGATAACGGCAAGATGGGTTGATTAGTAGTAGCAGAACTGTCATTCTTAAGTAGCACGAATGTCTCAGTTGCTAATTGACGAGCATATGCTCGGTTGGCTTCAGTATAAATATCTGTAGCACGACGTTCTTTGTCGCAATACCGATATGGATCATCAAATAAGCCCAAACGATATTTAGCCATCAGCACTCGGCGGCAAGCTTCGTTAACTCTTTTTTTATTTTCTTTCCATTTATGTTTATCCACATTCATCGTTATAGCCTCCGAGACCATATCCATATCGCAGCCGGCGGATAAAGCACGTTGTCCCACTGTTTCCAGATCCGGTCCCATACGATGCTCAATAAGTTCTAATATACCGGTATAATCCGATACTACAAATCCATTAAACTTCCATTGTTTGCGCAGCAAATCGGTCAATAGCCATTTATTACAATGGCATGGCATTCCGTTTATGGTATTAAACGCAGCCATGACCGATCCACAACCGGCATCCACAGCGGCTTTATAAGGCGGCAGATAATCATTCGCCATTCGATAGGCAGACATGTCTACCATGTTATAATCACGGCCTGCTTCGGCTCCTCCATACAAGGCAAAATGTTTAACACAAGCCATCATTGTAGTTGAATCTGCCAAGTCTGCGCCTTGATATCCCTCTACCATCATTTTAGCGATAGCCGATCCCAGGTATGGGTCTTCTCCATTTCCTTCTGCAACACGTCCCCAACGAGCATCGCGACAGATATCCACCATGGGGGAGAAAGTCCAGCATATACCATCTGCAGTCGCCTCTTTGGCTGCTATTTGAGCGGCTAATCGAATAGCCGTAGTATCCCACGAACAGGATTGTGCAAGAGGAATAGGGAAAATGGTTTCATAACCATGAATTACATCCATTCCGAAGAGAAGAGGTATGCCTAAACGAGACTCTTCTACAGCGATACGTTGGGCATTGCGGACGTTATCCACTCCTTTCAGGTTGAATAAACCGCCCACCTCACCTTTAGCAATGCGGTCGCCTAAGTCGTACTCGCCCACAGTAGCACCCGTTGTTATTTCTCCAAGAACAGGAAGCAGGTTGAGTTGCCCTAATTTTTCCTCAAATGTCATCTGACGCATAAGGCGATTCACGAACCGTTCCTCTTTACTTTGACAAGCAGTTAGTAAAAGGGCGAACAACACTAAAGAAGGAATAACAAGATGACGATATACATTGCGTTTCATAATAATTTTAGTATGTAAAACCTAACTTGGTCAGTCCTGTTTGAATCTCAGGACAAGACATAAACAATTTCCAAAGCAGACCGGACCGATAATTCTCAATCATTGGAGCAATCGTTAATTGGTCAATAGCCAAATAACGTGGTAGGCACCAATGGTGGTTATCACAAAAACCATCGTAAAAACCATAAGTGCCCCATAATTCACCTCTGCGAGAATTGAAATAGCGCAGGGCTTCCAAAGATTGGGTTGGTGTATATGGCATTGATGATAGTGCAGCAGTTATGGTAATAACTCCCAAGTCATTATTGATACTATGCGCCGAGTATCCGGAAGGAGAATAGCCGGCTGTCAACCCCCAGCATTTTGATCCATAATTAGGATATCTTTTTGGATTGCGAACGCAGTAATCATGTTGCGCCAGGGCATGTCCCACTACCACCTCTTTATAGGACGCATATTGGTCCTTGAGCGTCATCGGATTAAGGCCGATAAAGGAATAATGAGTCCAGAAAAGAGGTTCGTTATACGTTGAGGTTGGGTGGTTAGTCTTGCCCCACCCTTCGGTATAAACCGTTTTAGAGATTGAATGTGTAGGTGATGAAGCCGCTAACACATAGACTATGAGTGCTTCGTTCCAACCACGAATAGGCATATTCATGACCCATCCTTTATCGGGCGACCAATGCCAATAAAGGCAGTTTTGCTTATTCCTATACCAATCAAACTCCATGGATTGGTATAGATTATTGATTGCATCAATGACGGCTTTTTCGGTAGGTTGTGAGGCATTTAGATACTGCCGTGCTATCAATAGTCCTTCCATAAGGAAGGAAGACTCTACCAAGTCTCCACCATTATCATTTGGAGAGAAGGGGACCACTTTACCATCTGAATGCAGCCAATGGGGCCAAATGCCATGAAAGCGGTCCGCCTTGGCTAAGAAATCCACGATACGTTGAAGGCGTTCTACTCCACTTTCACGAGGGATAAATCCTCGTTCCATAGCCACCACCAATCCGGCTATGCCAAATCCTGTTCCTCCAGTTGTGATTACCTTGGGATCATTGGAGCCATAGTCATTGTCTAAATGTATGCGCTCGTACGCCATTCCTGAAACCGGATCGGCTCCTGTCCACATATAGTTCATGGAAGCATTTTGAACCGTATTCAGCAGAATACTATCTTCAGTCTCCTTGTGAGGGCGAGAGTTATTGGTATCTACCTCCGGCTTGCAACTGATTAAAGACGATGCTACCCAGCCTACAGCCACTAATATAAACAATCTTATCTTCATCTTTTTGCCTTTACTTCGGATTATTGGCTAATTCAGGTAATTCGGCAAGCACTTCACCGGGAACAGGCCAGTATTTCTTATCTTCAGTCCATGAGCCCGGAGCGTAATCTCGTTTGAGTGATGCTTGATTGAGAGTCTGTTCAGCGCGTCCTGTACGAACGAGATCCACATAGTGCAATCCCCATTCAGCAGACAACTCCATGCGGCGCTCATCCAGGATGATATCTTCGGTCAAAGCATCAACAGGTTGCAGTCCGGCCCGAGTGCGCACTTGATTGAGGAACGTAGCGTCGGTGTTTCCCAAGCGGAAAGATGCTTCTGCATTCATCAGCAGGACTTCGGCATAACGTAGGAGTCGAACGTTATTATTGCGTCCGAACTCGGTATTTCCGGCTGTCATCTGATTGTAAGGAATATATGCTTTGGCGTTAAAGACCACTTTTTTAGTCAATGCCACTTTCCATCCGTCTCGTAATGTTTCTCCACCCACTAAGAAGCTCACTTCACGGCGAGCCACTTCGCCTCGTGCATCTGCCCACGCGACAAAATCGGGATTAAAGCGGCAGAATTTCCAACCAGCCACATTGAGTGTTTTGTCTGCGTTTCGCAGTTCGGCTCCTTGGCAGACGAACCATTGATCCACACCGATATAGTCGCCGGAAGGTTGACCGTAGTCCGTAACTTGTACTTCCATTAGACTCTCGCGGCACAGTTTGCCCGGGATCTTAAATAGGTTGTAGTAGTCATCGTTTGTAGAGGAGGCTAAATCAAACTTGCCGCTACCGATGATATCGGCCGTCATATCTTGCATTTTTTCCCAGTCCCCCTTCAGCATAGCGAAACGTGCAACGAGGGCTTCGGCTGTGTATTTAGTGAAGGCACCCGGATGAATCATCTCGCCGGGGTAAGATGCTGCCATATTAGGAATTGAAGCCTCTAAATCGGCTATAACATAGTCGCATACATGCTCTACAGTTGAGCGAGTATAATCCTCCTGATTATTATCTGTCAGCAGGGGACAAGGTCCAAAGGAGGTTACCATCATAAAGTAAGCCCAAGCTCGCATACATTTGATTTCACCTTGGTACTGCAAATAATTGGCATAGTCTTCAGAAGTCTTGTTTGGAATATACTTGGCATATTCATCTAAAGACTGAAGGGCAGAGTTGGAGGTACGAATAATATCATACATTGTCACCCATACGTTACGCAAGCCCCAGAATGAGTTAGGGTTTTGATAACCTCCTCGGTAACTGTATAGTAGGGCCTCAGCTTGGTCATCGGTTCGTCCGGATGTCATATCTTCATCACGACCAGTCCACAGCATTTGGTTAATCCAGTGGCAACCTGGGAAGCGCAATTTGGCATAAACGCCTACTACGGGTGAATACATATCTGCAGTATTGGAATAGTCCACTGCCTCTTGCGGCAACTGGTTTTCAACATCTATATCTATATAAGAACAAGAAGAGAGCGATAGCAAGCATGCTATTATCAGAAGATGTAATTTGTGATTGGTGATTGGTGATTTCATAGCGCATTAGAATTTAAGTTGAACAGCAAAAGACCACGTTGCAGTAAGAGGATAGACCTCGGTATCCCAACCTTGTGCATCGCTTAATTCAGGAGTCATTGAATTAGCCTTGAAATAGGTGTATGGTTTATCGGCCGTCAGACTGAGGCGGATAGAAGGCATCTTATAGGCACCTGTTCCGACGTTCGTAAATGTATATCCAACGGTTATATTTTGAATACGGAAATAGTCCGCCGATTCCACGAAGTAACTGGCATTAGCCGTTTCTCCGATGTTCCATGACTTCATTAGTCCTGCAGCCGAGGGGGTTGAAGAAGACGTTCCCTCGCCATGCCAACGAGAATCATATTGGTTTCTATCAAAGTTATAGGTATTGCACGCATAGCGTAGTGCGCGTTTGCGGTTCCACATCTGTGCTCCGGCTTGTCCGCTTAGGCTGACACTAACGTCTAAGCCACGATAACGGAATCCCATGTTGATGCCGTATGTCCAATCCGGGATATACGAACCTAACACTTGCTTATCATTATCGTCCATCACACCATCTTTATTGAGGTCTTCGTACTTAAAGTCACCCGGTTGAAGGTTATTTGTTACCGCAATAGGGTCTGCAGCGATCTCTGCATCGTTTTGATAAACACCTATGACCTTATAGCCGTAGAAGCTATTCATTTCTTCTCCTACTTTTTGTACCGTCTTGCCACCTCTTAGTATCTGTTGGCTACCAAATAGACTTTTTACTCGGTTGCGGAGCCAACTTACGTTCACTCCAACGAAGTAACTCCAGTCCTTATTGACCTTATGTTCCCAATTCAAGTTAGCATCTACACCCATATTAAGGATAGTAGCCCAGTTACCGGTAGCATCCGCGTCCTGCATGGGTAGTCGTGCCGAACAAACAGCGTTTTTGGTTAGTCGGTAGTACCAGTCAATATCACCGGTGAGTCGATTGCCAAAGAATCCGAACGATGTACCAACATTCGTTTCGTTTACCATTTCCCAAGACAACCAAGAGAAGGTCGTTGCATTGATGTAGCCATCAAGAACATTCATGCCACCGAACACCGCTTCCGCGGGAGTAACAGTAAGAGATCCGACGCTGGGTGCTATCTTGTCGTTTCCAAGCATGCCCCAAGAAGCACGCAGTTTGAGGTAATCAAAGTTCTTATGTCCTTTTGCCCAAGGTTCATTGGAGATTGTCCAAGCCACACCTACAGATGGGAAGGTTCCCCATTTAACGTTATACTTGCTACTGCCATCACGACGGATGGTAGCCATAATCATATATCGGTCATCGTAACTATAGCTGGCGCGAGCGAAGTATGATAATCCGCGGGTGCGTGAACCATCATCGCTCACGGTTTGGCTCTCCTGATTACCCAAAGAAATGTATTGATAACTCTCCTGCGGCAGTACTTCTTGCGCGACACCTTGAAGGAAATCCATACGTTCTTCACGCATACTTAACCCCAGCATAACTTTAAGAGCATGTTTTCCCCATTGGTCAGCATAGGTAAGGGTATTATCCCATATCCAGTTATTGAACTGTGTTTGGTTCTTATAAAGAGTAGAAGTGACGTTATTTTGGAAAGCTCCGATATAATATTGAGGCAGGTAGGTTTTGGACCGCATGCCTGTATGGTCAAAGTTATACGCCGTACGCAGAGTGATTTTATCCTTCCATATATTGAATTGCGCGTATATATTTGCCAATATCTGGGTAGATTTATTGGTAGCATCGTATAAATTAGCCGTAGCAACGGGGTTATAGAAGTTATTAGCCAATCCCACCACTTCAGGCGAAGCGTAGCCATTGGTATATATGTCGGCCGTTGTTAGGTCCTTAACCGGGAAAATACCGGGCATATTAAATGCTTGTTGCCAAGCGGCATTATTCGGCAGACGTTGCGTTGAGTTAGAGAAGACGGCATTTATTCCTACTGTGAGCCATTTAATCGGAGTATAATCCACATTACCGCGGATAGTCATTCGATTATAGTCATTGGTGGTATTCATGATACCATTTTGGTAAAGGTAGGAAATACCGATACCATAGGTAGCTTTTTCGCCACCGCCATTGATAGTAAGTGAATGGTTCGTTATGACGGCCGGGCGCAATAGTTGGTCGTACCAATTGGTATTCTGCGCGAGGTTATACTTACCATCTTCAAATGTACCTCCGTAGTTGTACTGACTAAGATCCAGGGAAGTTGTATAGGCAGTAGGATCGGCTTCCATCAGCATCTCGGCATATTGGTTAGAAGAGCACATAGGCAAGACATGACTCACCGTTTGCAGGCCCACATAGCCATCATAGGTAATATCAGGGCGTTGGTTCTTCGTGCCATGCTTAGTGGTGACGATGATGACGCCGTTAGCGGCGCGTACACCATAGATAGCAGCGGCGGAGGCATCCTTCATCACGGATATCTCTTCGATGTCGTTATTATTGAGGAAGTTAATATTATCGTAGAACATACCATCAACCACGTACAATGGTGCGTTATTGGAGAACGAACCTAATCCACGGATTGTGACGGATGCACCTGCGCCGGGGACGCCGGAGTTAACGATATGTACACCGGACACTTGTCCCTGTAATGCACTGATGGCAGATGAGGTAGGAATTGAACTGATTTGATCGCCTTTCACCACCTCGATGGGAGAAGTAAGGTCTTTAATCTTAGAGGCACCGTAGCCCACAACAATCACCTCTTCAAGGTTTTGGACATCGGGTTTTAGTTGGAAGTTGAGGGTTGAACGTTGATCATTGAGCGTTATTTGCTGAGGCAAGTAACCTATATAACTGACCTCAATGGTGGCGGAGGACGTGACGTCGGTCAAGACAAACATTCCGTCTAAATCGGTAATTGTTCCCTGGTTGGAACCTACAACACGAACAGCGGCACCAATGAGCGGCTGTCCGGTCTCATCTACTACGGTACCGGTTACTTGGGCATTTAGCACAAGAGGGAGTAGTAAGAGTGAGAGTGAAAGTGAGAGTTTTTTCATGGCAGATAACTATTTAATTAGTAAAAGCAGGGGGCAATCAACCCCCTGCTTCTGAATTGGAATTATTATTCCTTATTTTACTTGTGTACCAAGAGCATTGTAACGAACGCCGTTTTTATTGATGATGAGTTGACCTTTGTACATCATCTTTTTAACGTTTGCGTTAACGTTAGCGTCAATTAGTCCGGTTGCCTCGCTGTAGAAATATACATTACCTACGGTTAGAGCGGATTGTTCAGCATTGTAACCCTCCAGGATGAAGTAACGGATATCGCTGAAGTCATAAGGATCGCCACTTGTCAATGCGGGGAATTCGCTCAGAGCGATGTCCAGAGCATTCCATTGTCCGGCAGTAAGTGTCTTAACAACACTATTCTTATAACCGCTACCACCATCGTCAACGCTCAGAGCCTCAAAGGTAATCTTAATGGAGGTACCGGTTGCAGGATAGAGGTCCACGTGGAGCATGTTGTATTCGCTCACGTCATAGTAATCTTCAGCCCAGTTGGTGTAGATTTGCCAAGTCATCTTGCTCATGTAGTAGATATCTTCGCCGGTCTCGAAGGTCATCAGTTGAGGCATAGAGCCGGGCCAATCCAGAGGTTCAAAAGCGTAATCGGTCGTCAGTTCAGCGCCAATGATAGAAGCGCCATCTACGGTAGGAGCAGCAGGAGCGGTAGCAGGAGCATCTTCCGGCCAAACGGGAGTTTCAGCGCAAGTGCCGGTAGCTTCGGTGGAAGTATAATCGCCTTTGAAGAAGAGGATGTTTGCCCAAGCAACAGGACCACCTTCTTTAGTAACCTTAACGGTGAGGCACTTAAGATCATCCATTGGTTGTTCGCCATAGGTTTCTGCAACGTTAACGTTTACGCTATTCCAACCGGCTTTAAATTCGCCCGGAATAGTAATCTCAGCGGTAGGATCAGTACCATTGAACTCCATTTTAACGACAGGAGCATTTCCGTCTTCAGCAAACCAGATGTCGAAGTGGAAGTTAGCATAATCAGCCACACCGGCGCCCTGCCAATCGGAAGCAAAGCAGTCCCAAGCCATCGTTTTAGCATATTTGAAGTTCACACCGGCTATGCAGGTGTCAACCCAGCCGCAGCCGCCCCAACCTTGAGGCCAATATCCGAGGTTGTTGCTATACGTTTCGCACATAATAGCTTTCACGTTAGCAGCATCCACGGTTGGAACTTGAGGAGCAGTGAGTTCGGTTTCGCCTGCCTGTACGAAGAGCGTTGCACTCAAGAAGAGAGCAGACACAAAAGAAAAGATTTTTTTCATGTTTTTGTAATTTTTAAAGTTAATATTACGTTTTAACAAGACCCATGTCTTGTATATTTTCCGCAAAGGTACGACTTTTTTTTGATATATGCAATACATAACAAGAAAAAAAGTGTTTTTTATAACTAAAGTGGCTGATTTTTTTATTAAAAACACAAAAAAAGTGACCCGAAGGTCACCTTTTTAGTTTTTGCTTTCCTCGTCGAGCTTCTATTAGGCTGCTTGCAGCCCCCCATCCCGAAAAAGCTCATGAGAGGTTTTTCGGAGAGGAGGAGCACAACTCGCCTGTTGATTAAGCTTCGCGGCAATCAACCCTTGCGGTGTTGTTGCGACGACGAAGATTACTTCCTACACGGAAGATGATTTTGAGTAGTCCCTGTAGGAACTTCCACAAACCTTTTTTATCCTTGTCTTTCATGGTGTTTTAGTTTTGAGGGTTATTATTTTTTACTCGGTAGTGATAGTCCACACCGATTACTGAGCCGGCAAAGGTGAGTATTTCACCTAAACAGACGAGTATAGATTCGTGCAGTTCACCTTCGGGGTCAATCTGAATGCAGA
>JAGHTR010000005.1 GCA_018065205.1 Candidatus Colicola caccequi | reverse complement strand
TACCCGACTATTTTCCTATACAGAATTTACTAAATATATTGTTCAGCACTTCTTGGGAAGTGATTTGACCCGTAATCTCGCCCAATGCCAGCAGGCACTCTTGCAAATCTTCACTCAACAACTCCCCACTCAACCCTTCTTGCATGCCTACTTGCACACGCTGAATAGCCTTCAACGCCTTGCACAAAGCATCATAGTGCCGAGCAGAAGAAATAACGGCACCGCTTGGCTGAATAGCCGCTTTTTCCACAAGCAATTGTTTTAGGGCATCTATTTGACCATGCTTGGCAGAAATGCACAACTGTCCGGGTATCTGCTTCAAGTCTGCTTTGTTATATACATGAATCACCTTGTCACCTTGCAGCGTCTCTTGAGGGCAAGTGGCATCAATGACCTCCAAAACAATTTGGGCTTTTTCAATGGCTTTGCGGCTGCGTTCAATGCCTAAACTCTCGATGGAATCAGCCGTTTCTCGTATTCCGGCAGTATCAATCAATCTAAACAACACTCCATTCAACACTAAGGTCTCTTCAATTGTATCTCGCGTTGTACCATCTATATCGCTTACGATGGCTCTTTCCTCACCAACCAAAGCATTAAGCAAGGTGGATTTACCGGCATTGGTCTTGCCTACAATCGCTACAGGAATGCCATTTTTGATGGCATTGCCGGTTTGGAACGAATCGGTTAATTGCGTCAACTTAGTCTCTATCTCATCCGATAAGGTCTTTAATTCTGTGCGATCCGCGAACTCCAAATCTTCGTGATCCCCAAAATCCAATTCCAACTCTAATAACGATGTTAATTTAAGCAGTCTCTCCCGCAAGGCAGCCAATTCGGAAGATATGCCTCCACGCAACTGATTTAGGGCCAAATCCGCCTCGGCTTGTGTTTGTGCAGCAATCAAATCTGCTACTGCTTCTGCTTGCATCAAGTCCATTTTGCCATTCAGGAATGCTCGCTGTGTAAACTCCCCTGCTTGCGCCGGTCTGGCACCCAAATCAATCAAACGCCGCTGAAACTCTTGCTGCAAATAAAGACTGCCATGACAACTAATTTCCACTACATCCTCACCCGTAAACGAGTGTGGCGCACGATATGTAGTAACCACCACATCGTCTAATTCAGGAATACGGCAATAATGCACAGGACGCACCAAACGCTTGCCACACAAGCGTTCCGCAATAGCCACCGCCTGCGTTCCGGACATGCGAATCACAGCAATGGCCCCACTGCCGTAAGGCGTTGATAATGCTACTATAGTATCTGTTGTTTCCATTGGAACTGCAAAATTACAAAAAAAAATTGACCTACACAAGAAGGAACCGAAGAAAAATTTGCATACATGCAAAAAAAAGTGTACTTTTGCATTGTTTTCTGAAAATCAATATGACATACGACGAAGCAATATCCTATTTATATGCCTCAACTCCGGCCTTTCACCTCATTGGGAAAGATGCCTATAAGCCCGGTTTAGAGAATACAATAGCTTTGATGGAGCACTTAGGCAAGCCGTACACCAAGTGGCCATCGGTGCATATAGCAGGCACCAACGGAAAGGGATCGACCTCCCATCTAATTGCTGCATCCCTACAATGTGCAGGCCTAAAAGTCGGTTTATACACTTCTCCTCATCTGGTGGATTTCCGCGAAAGGATACGCATCAATGGGCAAGTGATTGGGCAAGAGAAAGTGGTTCAGTTCGTAGAAGATCATCGCAGTTTCTTAGATCAACTTCGTCCTTCCTTCTTTGAAACAGCCATGGCGATGGCTTTTTGGTACTTTGCCGAGCAAAAAGTGGATATTGCGGTTGTTGAGGTCGGTTTAGGAGGCCGATTAGACTCAACCAACATCATCACGCCACTCTTATCAGTTATCACCAATATAGGTTTTGACCACACCGAATTTTTAGGTGATACTCTCGCCAAGATTGCCGGTGAAAAGGCAGGAATCATCAAATCCGACGTTCCTTGCGTAATCGGAGAAACGAACCCAGAGACGGCACCTGTTTTTATGGCAAAAGCACAAGAATGCAATATCTTAGGGAATGGATTAGAAACAACCACATGTCAACTTTGGTTTGCCGATCAATGCAACTATTTACGCCGTTGCCGAGAACGAGACATACCCGTTTGTGAATTACATGGTCTATACCAAGATAAAAACATGCAAACCGCCTACGTTGCCCTTCGTGCACTCAGCAATATTCTGCGAGAACGAGGTATCTCTCTAACGACGGACCATTATAAACGCGGGTTTGCGCAAGTATGTACCTTAACAGGGCTTCGAGGACGTTGGGAGACGTTATGTAACAAGCCCCTAACAATCTGTGATACCGGACATAATTCACACGGAATCAAGTATGTAGCCCAACAACTACAACAACTTAGTACAACACATAACACACTCCATATTGTTATTGGAATGGTGGATGATAAGGATGTAGAAGAGGTTATGAAAGTATTGCCCACTCAGGCTCGCTATTATTTCACACAGGCCAAGACTCATCGTGCCATTCCTGCTTCCAAAATGTTGGCACTTCACAATAGTATATCTCCAATTCACAATGCGCAAGACAATGCCTATTCATCAGTAAAAGAAGCCATCCTTGCAGCACAAAAAGAAGCCACCGACCAAGACATCATCTTCATCGGTGGCAGTAACTATGTTGTTGGCGAAGCGCTTACTTTATTTGATTATCCGTTACACGAATAATACGATTTTGGCTTGTACCATATTGCGAGGCACGAATCGTATCGCCTAACATGTGGATATACTCAACTAATGCGTCTGCATCTACCATGTGTTCTCCCGGCAATTGTTCCGTACCGATATACATGCCGGATGAACCGCTGCATACAAGGTTGTAACTTTGTCCGCCAATGGTATAAACAGCGTTGTCATCTATTGGCATCCATTCCCCATCTTTCTCTATTTCTACGCTAATCAATCGACGACTTTCGCCGATAGAATCGCATATACCATCTTCATCAAGATGCACGGAAGTAGGAACAGAACTGTTGAACGTATATCTAAGTCCACTCACTTGCATAAATCCTCCACTTTCAACAGGATATTCAAATACGGAGATCTCCATTGCACGCTTAATCTGTGCACCGGTAGCCTTAACCGTATATAACGTGTTATTAAATGGGAAAACCTGAATAAGATCACCATAAGTGAGGTTACCCGCCTTTAGGCTATGACGTAAACCTCCACCATTAACGATACCAATGTCTGCCTTACAAATGGCTCGCATAGCATCTGCCGCAAAGTCTCCCAAGTTAGTTTCTGCTTTACGTACTTGACGCTCACCTGCCTCGTTGGCATCCGTCAATACAACCTCTGCAAAACCAATGTATTTATCTGTAATATTTTGTACTTTTTGACGCATTTTATCAATACGTTCTCTTACTCGAGGATGTTCCTCTTTATAGTTATCCAACGGTATTAACTCTGTAGAAAGAGTTCCATCTAAAGCAATAGTTAAGCAGCCGATGTTCTGAAAGGCCGAACCCGTAGATGTTAGAATAACTGAATCTCCTTCTGCATTGGCTAATTTAAGATTCAATACATGATGTTGATGACCATCTAAAACAGCATCTATACCTGTTGTTTGTTCAATCAGTTCAACCGAGTTAACTCCTTGAGTATCATCGCCTAAGTGAGACAAGATAATTACGTTATCTGCGCCTTCTTCACGAGCAGCATTAACCGCTTGTTGTACCAACTGAATGGTTTCGTCCTTATGGAACGTATAAATAACTTTTCCATTCTTGTCCTGGAAATTAGTCGGCACCGACATTGCCATTGTTGTAGGCGTTGCTACACCTACAAAGGCCACTTTGCGCGAACCATATTGACGAATAGTGTAAGCCGGATAAAGGTCTTTACCCGTTGGCAAATAACTGAAATTACAGCAAACGCACTTAGCATGCAGCAAGAACATCAGTTTTTTCATTTGCGGTACACCATAATCAAATTCATGATTACCTAATGTCACAATATCATAAGGGATGGAATTCATGATGGATATAATGTACCTACCCTTACTTAAACTGCCAATCGTATTACCTTGCACGAAATCACCGGAGGAAACCACATTGACGTATAACGATTTAGACAAATAATCAGCACGCAAAGCTGCCATCTGTTCATAACCATCTACTGCACAATGTACGTCATTATCATACAAGATATACACCGTATCGTCCTTAGGTTGACAACTAACTAATAAAACTAAACTCAAAGATAAAATAGAAAGAATTTTTTTCATATATTTAGATTGGGTTAATTATTTAATAATTACTATTAGAATCCGAAGGAGAATCCAATGTTAGCAGTCACGTTCTTGCCCTGATAGAATTCCGGGCAGAAACGATCCATATAATACTGTGCTGAACCATATTGCTCAGAGGTCCTCAAATCAATATGCGTTTCCGGATCTGCATTGATGCCATCCGGATTATTAAATGCCCGAGCATTATTATAAGAGACTCCCGCTATCAAGTACATATTAGGATGCACCTCATACGTGAATTTGAAATCAATCTGGTCATTTTGGTAAATCTTCTTATTAAACGGCTTCTGAGCAATGGTTGTACCAATGTTTTTACGCAAGTAATAGTACATGTTATACTTTGTATCATTCGTATAACTTAACGCAATATGCATGCCTCTAATGGGACGGTAACTCAATTCTACAAAAATAGATTGTGCATTATCCCCCATATAGTGCCCCATATTATAGGAATTGCTCGTAAATTCCAATGCTTCAATAGAATGGGTATAGCAAGCAATATAGGACCGCATAAATTCACCCTTCAATCCTAACCCTTTGATAGGCCAACCGGTCCAATCAAAGCCGACTAAATAAGATACCGGATTATTCTCGGGGTTACTCTTTTTAGCACGATCCCATTTTACTTCATCTATATAGACCGAACCATATAACTTCAAGTGGTTAACAGGACGAATGGTAGCAGTAAAGAAGACTTGCGAGTTCTGGTTCTCTGAACTATTGCCCTTAGTCAATAAGTGATCCAACGATTTATAGAACGCAATCGGGATAAAGTAAGCCGCTTGAGGATTATTTTCAGCATAAACGATTGAGTTACCAAACGAGAAATGGAAGTACTTACAGGGCTTGAAAGTAAACATATTTGCCGCCATATACTTGCTACGCGGACGGTACTCCTTGGATGTCGTAAAATAGGTATGATTTACATCCACAGTCTTTTCTACATAGTAGTCCTCCTCATTCAGCACATTACTGATAAGCCACGCATGGAAATAATCAAATTGAAACCACCATACAGGCGTTAACTGCAAAGTCAACTGAGGAACAGCGGGATTGCGTCCGCTAAGGATATTAGAACAATGATAAGCATCCCCCCAACGAATATTATCTCTACTCAGTCCAATACTACCCCACCAAGTGTAAAGGTTAATTCCGCCTTTGCTATCCGAGAAATCTCCACCTTCGTTTGATTCTTTATACTGAACTCCTAAACGGTTGTTCAAATAGAGCGGTTGGGTTAATTTAGCCCCCCTTATCTTGGCATACACATCCGGGAAATACTTATCCTTTAAGAACCATGTTCCGTTGTAACTGATGTCACGTAACGACCCCCAAATACTTACATGATGAGCAATATCCATTTGAATTTCAGCGCCATACCAACGTTTAACCACGGCTCCGCGTTTGCCCCCTATAACCTCAGCGCCTAAGAGCGGTTTGATTTGCATCTTAAACAACTTGTTTTTGGTCATATAGGAGAACTGAGGGTCTGCCAAACTTAGGTTATACGTCTTATGGTCAGTATATTGCACATAGCCTTCACGCATCGTATCACGTTCCAGGGAGAATTCGTTCAAGAAGAATGCTAAATCATCCTTTTGACGTTTATTCATCATAGAATCCGCAGCCTGCGCCTCTAATAGCATATTGGCTATTTGTATTCTCGTAAACGGACGAACCGCCTCCGTCATGGAATGGATGATGCCATCGGTGGATAATTCGTCCAAATAGTCATACACTCGAGTATATTCCAAACTAACCGGTATGTTTTGTGCCGATAATCCGATACTGGCTACAAGCAATAAACCAACTATGTAACGTCGAATATTCACAAGAGAATGTTTGATAAGTTATGGTACATTTATTTCTTATTGTATCTTGCGTTCATCCCGGCAATAACGGCATCCGTAATATCATATCCGTCCGTAGCAGAAAGGATATTATCGTGAGCATTATTAGAAAGGATCATTTGATAGCGACCATCTGCATTAAAAACAGCCAAGAAAGCCTCTAAACTATCCGCTAATTGGAGGTTCAACTTTTGATTCTCAAGAAGGATATCATTGGTCAGTTTTTGTTCTAACTCTTCCAATTCTTGTTGTTTCTTCTGCAAGCGTTGATACTCACTTTGAGCACGTTCTTGACTTAAGAAAGCATTGTTCTCATACTTGCGCTGAAAATCAGCCATTTCTTGTTGTAACGTACGAGCCTTAGTGTTCAATTTAAGACGAGCATCTTCTTGCTTAGACATTAATTTCTCGGAAGCCTCCTGAGCAAAAGCATAGCCTTGCAACAAACTATCTACGTTCAAATATGCTATAGGAAGATTACCTTCTACTGCTTCTGTTCCGGCACATTCTACAACATCCTGATTTTTGCAGCAACCAGGCTTAACCG
The DNA here is from genome assembly GCA_018065205.1 of Candidatus Colicola caccequi. Lineage (GTDB taxonomy): Bacteria > Bacteroidota > Bacteroidia > Bacteroidales > Paludibacteraceae > Colicola > Colicola caccequi. Next base: position 23,273 of record JAGHTR010000005.1, on the reverse strand, counting down.
TAAAAAAGAGGACAAACAACGTAACCACAGCGGCTACCAAAACTACATTGATAATAATCTGATTTTTGTTCATAATTTATAAATTTTTAACATTGATTTTTACTCTGTGCCTTTCCTCGTAATCCTGAGTATTCACGCAATGGATACCTTTTTCTCGCATTTTCTTATTTTGCGAGATATGCTGACTGGAAAAACGACCATTCTTGCGCAAAATAACGCGAATGCTTAATCCTACCATCGCCAAACCGACTAATATGATTACGACCAAAATACTCATTATACGGCGCAAAGTTACAAAAAAAAAATGACTTACCCAAATAAAACACACTTTTTTTTATAAAAAATATGCACGCGCTTGCGCATATGAGAAAAAAAATGTATCTTTGCACGTTAATTTTGGGTATTATGCCCTATTTAATGAAGTAAGAACTAAAAAAAATACAGTATTATGGCAACACAACAACAATCCGGTACTCTTTTCAATGCTTTAACAGCCGGAAGTAAGATTATTGGTACGATCATCGCCGATTCAGATATTCGAATCGATGGTCAAGTAGAGGGAGATATTCAATGTTCAGGTAAAGTAGTAATTGGCGAGCAAGGTAAAATTAAAGGCACTGTCAATTGCCAAAATGCTGAAATCATGGGTAAAGTAGATGGTAAAGTAAATACCGAAAATACATTCGCCCTTCGTTCTACCGGTTCGCTTGTAGGTGATTTAAAGACCAAAGTGCTCATCATTGAACCTAATGCTCAGTTTAACGGAACCTGCTCTATGAAACAAGCACCGGCTGCTGAAGTTAAGAAGTAAGGCTATTAACAACTAATCTATTGCACTATGAAGGTTCGTCCTTTCCGCGGAATTCGTCCGCCCAAACAATATGTTTTGGACGTTAATTCGCGTCCATACGATGTACTTAGTTCCGACGAGGCTCGTTTAGAAGCAGCCGGAAACGAGAAGTCTTTATACCATATCATCAAACCAGAAATCAATTTTGAACCGGGAACAGATGAACACGACCCCAAGGTTTATCCTTCTGCTCGGGAGCACTTTGATCTCTTTCAACGCAATGGATGGCTGGTACAAGACGAAAAACCCATGTACTATATCTATGCGCAAACAATGGGAACGCGTACCCAATACGGTTTAGTCCTGGCTGCTTGCTTTGAAGACTATATGTCCGGCAAGATTAAAAAGCATGAACTGACTCGTAAAGACAAAGAAGAGGATCGTATGAAGCACGTTCGAGTGAACAATGCCAATATTGAGCCTGTTTTCTTTGCCTATAAGCATGTAGATGAACTAGATGCCATTATCGCTCGTTATACTGCTAAAACACCGGAATACGACTTTGTGGCTCAAATTGATGGGTTTGGGCATAAATTCTGGCTGATTGATGATGATAAAGACATTGCTCGGATTACTGAATTAGTAGAACAAATTCCAGCCATGTATATCGCAGACGGTCACCATCGTTCAGCTGCAGCGGCTTTAGTGGGCAACGAACGCAAACAAGCCAATCCTCAACATACGGGGAATGAAGAATACAATTTCTTCCTAGCCGTTTGTTTCCCGGACAATCAACTAAATATCTTGGACTATAACCGCGTAGTACGCGACCTGAATGGACTTACAGAGGAGCAGTTCATATCTGCGATTGCAGAGAATTTCATCGTAGAAAAACAAGGTGCTGCCATCTACAAACCCAATCGGCTGCATAACTTTGCACTCTATCTCAACCATACATGGTATAGCCTAACAGCCAAAGAAGGTCGCTATGACAACAATGACCCTATCGGTGTATTAGATGTCACGATATCCAGTAACCTGATTTTAGATAAGATATTAGGTATTAAGGATTTACGTACGGATAAGCGCATTGACTTTGTAGGTGGAATTCGCGGATTAGAAGAACTCCAACGTCGCGTAGATAGTGGAGAGATGAAAATGGCTTTAGCCCTCTACCCCGTTACGATGCAACAAATCATAGATATTGCTGATTCCGGCAATATCATGCCTCCTAAAACAACGTGGTTTGAACCCAAATTGCGTTCCGGGTTAGTTATCCATAGCCTTGACTAAAGGATGAAGCATTCTTCGTACATAGTGTTTTTACTAATCGTAGTACTACTCTGCCCCGGATGCTCACTCAAAACTCGCATCAAACGAGCCGACAAGAAATTTGCCATTGGAGAATACTATGAGGCTGCTGATTTATATCGGCAGATATATCCGCGTATTTCCAAAAATGACAAACAACTAAAAGGCCGCGTAGCGTTCAACCAAGGTGAGTGTTACCGCATTCTCAACAACAGTAAGGCCGTTTCTGCATATAAACATGCTATCAGCAGCAAATACCAGCAAACAGACCCTGTTGTTTATTTGAGATATGCACAGGTATTGCACTATCAAGGCAAGTATAAAGAAGCAGAAAAATATTATGGACTATATTTGCAGGCCAATCCAAACGATTACGTGGCACAAGGTGGTCAATATGCTTGTCAACAAGTAAGCAATTGGAAAAAAGAGCCTTCCCGGTATAAACTAACGCTCGTCAAGGAGTTTAATCAGAAACGAACGTCCAACTTTGCTCCAGCCTTTATTGGTGCAGATGCAAGTGCCGTTATGTTTACATCCAATCGTCAAGAAAAAACATCTTCTAAAAAGCATAAACGTCCATCACCTGTTACCGGTCAGACTACGTTTAATCTGTACTCTTCCCGCCGTGATGCTAACGGCAAATGGGGTGAGACAGAGTTACCGGAAGGCATATATGGTGAACAATCCGAAGAAAGCGAGCAGCAAAACGATTCGTCCGCTACAGATAAGACCGGAACAATGGAATTAGGCGTATGTTCATTTACCGCTGATGGTAAAACAATGTTCTTCACCTACTCCAAACCCATTAACGGACAAGACTTAGGCGCTAAGATTTTCCGTTCTCAACGGACAGGCGGTGAATGGGGAGAACCTCAAGAAATGAAATTATTCTTAGATAGTTCCATTACCGTAGGACATCCCTCTATCAATGCTACCGGAGATACACTCTATTTCGTAAGTGATGCTCCCGGAAGCATTGGCGGTAAAGATATATGGATGGCGGAATACGATGCTGATACGTGGATTAATGTGCATAACTTAGGAGCACAAATCAATACAAGCGGCGATGAGATGTTTCCGTGCATTCGCAGCAATGGCGAGTTGTACTTCTCCAGCAATGGTCACCCCGGTTATGGAGGATTAGATATTTTCAAGGCCGTTCCTACTGCAGAAAAAGACAGTAATGGAGTAGCCCAATGGAGTTTATTCAATATGGGAATGCCGTTCAACTCACAAGGTGATGACTTTGGCATTACCTTTGACGGAGACTCTCCAAACGGTCTGCTCTCCAGTAATCGTGGGCAGAAAAAAGGCTATGATGAGATTTACCAATTCATCCTGCCGGAACTCATCTATCAGGTAGAGGGCAAGATTACAGACACCAATGGTGATCCTATTGTAGATGGGACGCTACGGATGGTCGGTAATAATGGTACGAATCAAAAGCTACAAGTGCGTAAGGATGGTACCTACCACCTTAAATTGGATAAAGAGACTAAATATGTCATGCTGGCTACGGCACGGGGGTACCTAAATGAGAAGCAAGAAATCACTACCATTGGTCTAAAAGACTCCTATACCTACACGCAAAACTTCACTTTGGCTCCCGTTAGCAAGCCTGTACCAATGAATAACGTCTTCTACGAGTTTGGTAAATGGGAATTGACTAAAGAGAGTGAAGCCGGACTAAACGATTTGGTTAAGTTACTTAACGACAATCCCAATATAACCATTGAGTTATCGGCTCACACAGATATGGTTGGTGATTCGTTAGCCAATAAAGAGTTGTCCGAGAAGCGTGCTAAATCATGCGTGGATTACCTCATCAGAGCAGGTATTGAAAAAGAACGTCTTACGCCTATCGGTTATGGCGAGAATAAACCGGTTATCGCCGACCAGGCTATTCATAAACAACATCCGTTTATTCCGATTGAGCAAGAGTTGAATGAAGCGTTTATTAATCGATTGGAAAGTACGCAACAACGAGATATTTGCAATGCTATCAACCGACGTACGGAGTTCAAAGTGCTGAAAACAACATACAAACTATACTGATAAATGAAACAATATCTTGATTTATGCCGTCGCGTCCTGGAGGAGGGAGTTCGTAAGGAAGATCGTACCGGAACCGGAACGATTTCCGTCTTCGGGCATCAGATGCGCTTTAATATGGCAGATGGTTTTCCGTTGCTCACTACAAAGAAACTGCACCTTAAATCCATTATTCACGAATTGCTATGGTTCTTGCAAGGCGATACCAACATCAAATACTTACAAGATAATGGCGTCCGTATTTGGAACGAATGGGCGGACGAAAACGGAGAATTAGGACCGGTTTATGGGCATCAATGGCGCAGTTGGCCGGATTATAATGGAGGCACCATTGACCAAATTACTAATCTTGTCAATCAAATCAAGAACAATCCCGATAGTCGCCGCCTAATGGTTAGTGCGTGGAATGTAGCCGAAGTTGATAAGATGGCTCTTCCTCCTTGCCATTGCTTATTTCAATTCTATGTAGCAGATGGAAAACTGAGCCTACAACTCTACCAACGCAGCGCCGATATCTTCCTTGGTGTTCCCTTCAATATAGCCTCCTATGCCCTACTCCTACAGATGATGGCACAGGTAACAGGATTGAAATGTGGCGATTTTGTACATACATTCGGTGATGCACACATCTACCTCAACCATATAGATCAAGTTAAATTGCAACTAACACGCGAACCTCGTCCGCTTCCGACTATGCAGATTAATCCGGATGTCAAAGACATCTTTGGATTCCACTATGAGGACTTTACCCTTCTCAATTACGATCCGCATCCTCATATCGCCGGCGTCGTAAGCGTCTAACACGCTCCACACTAAACTCTCAACTCTAAACACTCATGCTAAGTATCATTGTTGCCATATCCGAAAACAATGCGATTGGTCAAAAAGGCGGTTTATTATGCCACCTACCTGCTGACCTCAAGCATTTCAAAGAAATCACATCCGGGCATCCGGTACTGATGGGAGAACGTACTTACCTTTCCCTTCCTAAACGTCCATTGCCTAATCGACGCAATATCGTTTTGACCGATAACCCTCAGTTCGCCGCCGAAGGTGTCGAAGTTGTTCACTCTATACCTGAAGCCATCCAACTTATTAATGAGGACCCTGCGGCAGAATTCTTCATCCTTGGTGGAGGTATGGTGTATCGCCAATTCTTTACGTTGGCAGACAAACTCTACATCACCCGCATTCATCATTCATGGATCGAGGCAGATACTTTCTTTCCTGAGATAAAAGATAGCGAATGGCAGATAATGAAACAAGAAGGATACACTTCGGACGATAAAAACCCATACGATTACACATTTATAGAATACATAAAGAAGAAATAAAATGGATAAAAACACTTGGTTTGGCTTTCTATTAATAGCCGCAATTATTGTAGGTTTCGCGATGATTAACCGCCCTAGTAAAGAAGAATTGGCGGAACGTCAACGCATGAATGACAGTATTAATTATGCTCAGCAAATGGAACAAGAGGCTCTACGTCTTTCCGATTCCATCAACGCCACGATTGAACAATCCCTCAACACAACAAACGAGGCAGAGGATGCCGCTCTTATGCAACAACAACTGCAAAACGCCTATGGACCTTTTGCTGTTTCTGCCCAGGGGGAAGACAAAGAGACTATCTTAGAGAATAACCTGCTCCGCTTGCATATTGCCAACAAAGGAGGACGCATCATTCGTGCGGAACTCAAAGAATACAAAGCATACGGCGATACAGTCAATCCATTAACCTTGTTCCGTGCTGACGAATCGGACCTCAGTTTCACGCTGGTTACCAATAACAACCGTATCTTAGCTACACGAAACCTCTACTTTGAGGCTATTTGCCCTAACCAGCAGAATGTGATTATGCGATTGCATTCCGAGAACGAAGATGCCTATATAGACTTTGTCTATACGTTGCCGGAAGATGCATATATGTTTGACTTCCAAATCGTTCCGCACAATGCTCATCTCGTATTGGCTCAAAACGCCAATTCATTGGAGATGCAGTGGAAACAGGCTATCCCTCAACAAGAGCGTGGTCGTAAATTTGAGGAACGCTATGCTCACTTGCAATATATGTTGGTTAGTGGCGACCAAGAACGCATGTCGGAAGCCAAGCATGACAATAAACGCGAAACAGCCAAAGTGAAATGGATTGGTTATAAAGATCAATTCTTCTCCACCGTTATGATTGCCGAGGATGCCTTCCTCTCTTCCGAATTTGAGTCTACGCCTGAGGATGCTCTCTCTCGCTATATCAAGACCTACTCTACCAAAACTTCCGTTGCCTTTGATGTAACAAGCCAAAAGCCCATTGCGTTCCGTTACTTTATGGGACCCAATAACTACAACTTACTCAAAGCATATGACAAAAATGCCGAGAATGAAGCCGTTAAGTTGCATCTGCAAGAATTGGTGCTGCAAGGATGGCGTATTATTATTTGGATTAACCAAATCTTCTCCTTCCCTGTCTTTGACTGGCTCATGCGATATGGATTGCATATTGGTTTGGTTATTTTCTTAATGACCCTTATCATCAAACTCATTATTCTGCCATTTGTCTTTGCTTCCTATAAGTCAAGTGCTAAAATGCGTGTTCTTAAACCGCAATTGGATGCTATCAATGCGCAATATCCTCCGGAAAAGATGCAAGAACGGCAGCAGGCTACAATGGCTCTATATCGTCGAGCAGGGGTAAGTCCCATGTCAGGATGTCTGCCAATGCTCTTCCAAATGCCTATTTTAATGGCAATGTTCTGGTTTTTCCCCACCGCTATTGAGTTACGTGGACAATCACTATGGTGGGCTGAAGATTTAAGTGCATACGATGCTATCCTTACTTGGGGACATCATATTCCGCTCTTTGGCGATCACCTTAGTTTATTCTGCCTTATCATGACGGTTGCTAACTTAGGTTATACCATGGTTACTATGCAAAGTCAAGCCACCGATCCTAATATGAAGTTCATGAAATACATGATGTATCTCATGCCACTTATGTTCCTCTTTATCTTCAACGACTATGCTGCCGGCTTGAGTTACTACTACACCATCTCCCTGGCTATCACTATCCTGCAAACGATGATTTTCCGTTGGACTACTGACGATAAGAAATTATTGGCGCAGCTGGAAGCCAATGCCAAAAAGAATGCCGCTAAACCCAAGAGTGGCTTTATGGCACGATTAGAGAAAATGCAACAAGAGCAAGTGCGTATGGCTCGGGAGAATGCCAAAGCACAAGCTAAAAAATATCGTTAATATGCGAATCGTCCTCATTGGTAAAGGCAATGTAGCCACATCTCTACAGGCTGCCTTTACGGCCAAACATATTGATATACAAATGGTTTCGTCTCGCGACGGACTGGATCAGGTACCTCAAGCGGACTGCTATATCTATGCCGTCCGCGATGAGGCGCTGGCATCTGTTATTAGTCAAGTTAAGACCGATCGCCGATGCTTACATCTACATACATCCGGGACTATACCATTGTCCGTATTTGGGGAAGACAAGCCACATTGTGGCATTTTCTACCCCTTCATGACTTTCTCCAAGGCTAAACCGATTGAGGACTTCTCACAAATTCCTATTTTCTTTGAAGCGCGAGCCATAGATGATATCAGCGCCATCTACTCGTTAGCCTTACAACTGACCTCCTATGTTTATGAGACCACCCAACATGACCGCGAGCGGTTGCATGTAGCCGGTGTGTTCTGCAACAACTTCTCTAATCTGATGTATGTCATGGCGGCAGAGCAACTCAAAGACACTCATATACCTTTCTCTGCCCTATTGCCACTGATTGATGAGACGGCTAATAAAGTGCATACTTTATCGCCTAAGCAAGCACAAAGTGGTCCGGCAATCAGGCATGACGAGAATGTAATGGAGCATCACATCAGTCTTCTTAAAACAGAAGAGGAGCGCGATATTTATCGGCTCCTCTCTAAACACATTCAGGCTAATTAATCTCCTTTATAGCACGGCTTTAAGTGCATTAATAAATGCATAGCATTCTTGTTGTGTAATGCATAATGGCGGTAACAGGCGTATTACATTCATTCCGGCTGAACCCGTAATCACATGTTTCTCCGTCAGCAATTTCTGACGAATAGGAGCAACTGGTTCACGGAACTCTATACCAATCATCAGGCCCTTGCCCCGTACATCCTTAATACGAGAAGAGGCAGGGATATGCTCTTTGAGGAACTCACCCATTGCTAAAGCATTAGCCATCAGTTTATCTTCTTCCAATACATCTAATACACTATTAGCAGCAGCCATTGTCAGATGGTTACCACCAAAGGTAGTGCCATAACGTCCGCGGACAGCTTCAAACTGCGGAGCAATCATCACACCACCACAAGGAAGGCCATTAGCCATCGGTTTACCAATACAAATAAGATCCGGCTTAATACCTGCCCATTGATGCGCAAAGAACTTACCCGTACGACCGTAACCGCTCTGTACCTCATCTAAAATAAGAACAGTACCCGTCTTATGGCATAAATCTTCCATTTGCTGCATGAATTCTTTGGATGGAGTATGCACGCCACCCGTACCTTGAATACCTTCAATGATAACAGCCGCTACTTTTTGAGTCTCTAACTCTCTCGTCAAAGTAGCTATATCGTTCAAATCCACGAAAATCACTTTATGCACCCTGTTGTACAACGACTGAATAGATGGATTATCCGTTACTGCAGCAGCACCGGATGTACGTCCGTGATAACTGCGTTTAAAGGCTATCACACGCTGACGTCCGGTATGGAAAGATGCCATCTTAAGGGCATTCTCAATGCTTTCTGCACCTGTATTGCAGAGGAATAACGAATAATCAGGATAGCCGGACATCTTGCCTAAACGCTCTGCAAATTTCTTCTGCAATGGGTTCTCCATGGATGTTCCGCAGAAAGTGAGTTGTTTAGCCTGCTCTGTAATGGCTGATACGTACTTAGGGTGATTATGACCAATATTAACCACGGCATGCCCTGCATACATATCTAAGTATTCATGACCTTTGTTATCCACGATGGTGCAATCATGCGCCGAAACGGGAGTAACGTTAAATAAGCTGTAAACATTGAATAAATCCATAATTGTGTATTTTTGTATTGGTATTGGTATTATTATCTCTAATCTTTCAACGCATTCACCAGCATGCCACAGGCAGCTAATATATCCTCCCCTCTTGACCGACGTATCGTAGTTGTAATTCCCTTCTGAGTCAGATAATCTCGCATCCACTCCATATTGGCCTCATTAGAGGCAGGAAAATCGGCTTGTCCGCCGTCATGGTAACGGATTAGATTAACGCGACATTCCAAACCTTTGAGCAATCTCACTAACTCATTCGCATGCTTAGGCGTATCATTAACGCCGCCCCAACAGATATACTCAAACGAGACGCGACGTTGATGGCTAAAATCATATTGTTTAATCAATTTGATTACTTCTTGCAACGCAAAGGCCTTCTCCACCGGCATAATCTGCTCACGCTCTACATGGAAGGGGTTATGCAGCGAGATGGCTAAATGGCAACTGCTTTCCTCTAAATAACGCTTAAGTCCCGGCAATAAACCTACCGAACTAACCGTTATCCGTTTGGGCGACCACATTAATCCATAGTCCGCCGTCATAATAGTCAAGAACCGCAGCACCTCATTCAGGTTATCCATTGGTTCACCTTCTCCCATTAACACGATATTGGTCAATCGGTCGCTTTCCGGGATAGATAGCACCTGATTCAGGATATCGGCAGCCGTTAAATGGCCGTGAAAGCCTAATGTACCGGTCATACAGAACTTACAGCCCATCTTGCATCCGGCTTGTGTGGATACACATATAGTAGCCCTATCTTCATCCGGAATAAACACACTTTCTACGAACTGTGTTCCTACCGGAAATAAGTATTTCTTAGTACCATCCTGCGATTCGGCTTGCGCTACCTGCTCATGGCGACCTACTTCATAGCGTGCTTTTAATGTTTCTCTACCCTTTAAGGATATATTGGTCATCTCGTCGATGCTTACTACACGAGCGCGGTACAACCATTCCGCCAACTGTTTGCCGGCAAAACGCTGCAACCCGCATTCCGTCGCGATATCTTGCAACTCCGATAATGTTTTACCCAATAAGACCTCCATTAACGAATACGATCCGCAGCACGAACCAATGCTTCATCCTTTAAAATCAACCTGGTAGCACCTATCGTGAGCACCAAACATACTAATGGTACACAAGCGCCGAAGCAGATATTCCAATCTAACTCCAAATAATGCGTCATTCGTATAGATGCCCGCATAAACCAAGCGTACATCAACAGAATACCGTAATAGCCTATACACAAGAGCGCAAGAAAGATATTCAGTCGAGCTTGCAACAGACGTTTCTTATACAAGAAAATATCTATCAAGGCCAATAACGGAATCAAAGCCGTTGTTAAGGTCAGTCCCCATACGCCCTTAAACGCAATAGGTTCCATGGCTACATAGTCCATATCCGGCGTCACTTCTTCCACTCCTAATGCATCCAAGAAGAACATACGTTGTACTCCGGAGGACTCAGTAGTAGTAAACTGAATAACGGAGCAAAAGAACAAGACTATACCTAACACCACAATGGTCAATAGGTATAAGGTTTGGCGTCGTTGAATCATAATAATTGAACTTTGTCGTTTAACAATTGATATTTTTCTCCCGTTGCCGGGCATGTTGCAAAGCCTTTCTCATCAAATTGCAGTTTTTCGCCATGACGACTTACCCAACCTATACGGCGGGCAGGATTACCTACCATTAACGCAAAGTCCGGCACATCCTTTGTAACCACCGAACCGGCGCCAATCAGGCAATACTGACCTAAGTTGTGACCACAAACAATAGTCGCATTGGCACCTACCGAAGCTCCTTGATGAATGATGGTATCGCGGTACTCATCCTTACGAGAAACAGCCGAACGAGGATTAATGACGTTGGTAAACACCATACTCGGCCCCAAAAATACATCATCTTCACAACGTACGCCGGTATAGACGCTCACGTTGTTCTGGATTTTGCAGTTACGACCTAACACCACGTTCGGAGATATAACTACATTCTGACCGATATTGCAGTCTTCTCCTATCACACAATCCGACATGATATGAGAGAAATGCCAGATCTTAGTGCCTTTGCCTATTTGACAGTTAGCATCTACATAAGACGATTCATGTACGAAGTAATCCATATCAGAAAAATGCTTTAAATATATCGTTACCATTCACATAGATAAGCAATATGAGCAGCAAAAACATACCTACCATATTGGCTTTTTCTAAGAATTTATCACTCGGTTTAATACCTGTTATCATCTCAAAAATAAGGAAGAGTATATATCCGCCGTCTAAGGCTGGGATTGGCAGGAAGTTCATGAAGGCCAGCACCAGACTTAGGAAGGCCGTAATGGACCAGAAGCCGTACCAACTCCATTGTTTTGGGAACATGGACCCTATCGCGCCAAAACCGCCTAACGACTCGGCTCCTTCTTTGGTGAAGACGAGTCTGAACTGCTTCACGTACATCGTTAATGTATCCCAACCATAGCGTATACCGGCAGGGATAGACTGCCAGAACGTATAACTCGTATGCTCGGTTTCAAAGAAATGGAACTTATTCATTCTAACTACGCCCATACGGCATTGATCACCTATGAACATAGGCACCTCTACCCGGCCGCTATCCCGACCTACCGTTACATTGATTCGCTCACAAGGATGTTTACGCATCTCGTTTTCCACCATAGGAGCACTTGGAGTAGCCACTCCCGCTATAGCCACAATCGTGTCACCCTTAACGATTCCTGCCTCGGCTGCTATATCGCCTACCAAAGCCGAGTCTACTATAAAAGGAACATACTCACTAATCAACGTATAATGACTCTTTTGATACGTATCGTCCTTATGTGCTTTAAGCCGTTCTACACGATCAAACTCATTTTGTATTGCCAGATAGCGCACTCCTAAATCCTCCGACATAATTAAACGAATAGTATCCACACCTCGTAACACGGTTACTTCGCGCTTGCCTTCCAGTATCAAACTTTGAACAATACAATATAAATCAGATGGTTCTTCTCCGTCAATAGTCAGGATTCGGTCGTGCTGTTGAAATCCTTCTTGCTCCAAGATTTCCGAATAATACAAACCGCTATCTACATTGCGTAATGGCAGCGAGTCCTCCCCCCAAACGAATAATAACTGACCGAAGATAATCAGCGCTGCAATAAAATTCACGGTTATACCACCAATGATGATGCAAAAACGTTGCCATACGTTCTTACTGCGGAACTCCCAAGGTTGAGGTTCGGTCTTAGCAATCTGCTCTGCATCATGCGTTTCATCTACCATACCCGAGATGGCGCAATAACCACCAAAGGGAATCCAACCTATACCCCACTCGGTATTATCCGGGTATTTATTCCATTCCTCGTCAGGGTCTTTCTCATCCGTCGTAGGTGAAAAGAAACGGAAATGCCATTTTCCTTCGTATTTCTTGGCCTTGACTAGCGAAATCTTATAGTCAAAAAACATATAGAACTTCTCCACTCTCACGCCAAACAATCGGGCAAAGAGGAAGTGTCCAAATTCATGGATAACCACCAAGAAACTCAGTGCTAATATTAATTGTAATGCTTGTATCATAATTCACTATTCATTCTTCATTATTCATTCTTCACTATTCACTTTCACACACTCTCCGCTATTCTCCTCGCTTCGCGATCCGTTGCTACATAATCTTCGTATGTGGGTTTAGCGATATACGTGACTTGGCTCATCGTTTGAGCTATGCGGTCGGACATCTCCAAGAAACCACATGTACCTTGTCTAAACGCCAAATTAACCACTTCATTAGCGGCATTCAGCACGCATGGCATGTTGCCACCTCGTGCAATAGCCTCATACGCTAATCGCAGATTAGGGAAGCGGTCCTGATCCGGTTTTTCAAAAGTCAACCCACCTAAATCCAGCAGGTTAGCACGGGGGAAATCACTCGTCACGCGCTCCGGAAACGTCAACGCATATTGAATTGGCAGCCGCATATCGGGTGCTCCCAACTGCGCCTTAATGGCTCCGTCCTTAAACTGAACAGCCGAATGCACAATACTCTGTGGATGCACCAGCACCTCGATTTGGTTGTAATCCACGCCAAATAACCATTTGGCCTCAATTACCTCAAACCCTTTATTCATCATGCTGGCCGAATCAATCGTGATCTTGGCTCCCATATCCCAATTAGGATGTTTCAGGGCCTGTGCCGCCGTTACATGTTGCATTTGTTCCCTCGTAAACGTGCGGAAGGGACCGCCGCTGGCGGTTAGCAGTATTTTCTCTATTCCGTTGCAATCCTCCCCTACTAAACTTTGGAAGATGGCTGAGTGTTCACTATCTACCGGCAGAATAGGCGCATGATGCTTACGAGCCAAATCGCAGATAATCTCTCCTGCCACCACCATTGTCTCCTTATTGGCTAAGGCAATGGTCTTACCGGCACGGATAGCCTCCATCGTAGGACGAAGACCGGCATAACCTACCATCGCAGCTACCACCACATCGATTGACGGCATCGTCACCATCTCTGCAATGGCTTGCGCTCCTGCCCACACCTTACAAGGCATGTTGGATAAAGCGTCCTTAAGCGGAGTATATAACGTCTCATCGGCTATACAAACCACCTCCGGATGGAATTCCTTAGCTTGCGCAATCAGTTGGTCTATACTTCGATTGGCCACAATGGCATACACCTCAAAACGGTCCGGATTATGGCGAACCACATCCAATGTCTGAGTGCCTATCGAACCTGTGCTACCTAATATTGCTATTTGTTTCTTACTCATTAGAATGCAATCACTTCTTCGGGATTGATACTGACTCCCTCTTTCCACAACTCAAACTGCAACGAGCCTTCTTTATTCACTATTCCTATCGTGGCACCGGCCTTCAGTTGGTCGCCTACCGAACGAGTCACTATGTTTATATTGCGATAAATACTCGTGTAATTAGCATGTTGTATCACAACGGTATAGACATCATTCCACTCCTTGTTAATCATCACAATGTTTCCGGCTAAGCAAGCGCATACATTCTCCTTGTCGCGAGTCTGTATCGTAACGCCATTTTGGCCTTGACGAGGATTGTAGTGCTCCACAACAACGCCGTGCGCCGGAACAAAAATAGTCAGTATAGGTGCGGTGTTTTGGACATCAAACAATGCCAGATTATCTTTCTCTTTACTTTCGTATTGATCCATAAAGTCCTCCGTTGCCTCAAACTTGGCTGCCATTAACTGCTCTTGGAAGATCAGTTGCATCGAGTCTAAGGATTGCACGGTATCCGATTTAACCTCACCGGCTGTTATGTCGCGTATCACATCCAAGTACTTACGCTGCATCACCACCACGTTATTGAGCGAATCCACACGCATCGACTCGTCCATCAACGTCTGACGCAAGTTCTCGTCATAGCCCGGAAGGAACGTACGTAAGTTAGTATGGATAATCAATAGCGACAGCACCACCACCGTGATGATGAACATCGCCACCAACACCGTCGTGATACCTAATACCGATAGTCTAAAACTATGCAATTCGCGCAGAGTATGCTCATCAATGATAGCAATACGACGCCTAATACGTATTCGTTGCCAAAAAGTCTGTTTCATTCAATTACTTCAAAATCGTGCAGTTCTGACAGGGTTTGAGTTGCGTAAAGAAATCATTTCCTTTGTCATCTACTAAGATAAAGGCGGGGAAATTCTCCACTTGGATTTTCCAAACGGCTTCCATGCCCAACTCCGGATATTCAACGCATTCAATACTCTTGATATTCTCTTGCGCCAAGATGGCTGCCGGACCGCCAATAGAGCCCAAGTAGAACCCACCGTGTTTATGGCAAGCATTGGTCACATCCACCGAACGGTTACCCTTAGCCAACATAATCATTGCGCCGCCATGCTCTTGGAACTCATCTACGTACGGATCCATACGTCCGGCGGTGGTGGGACCTAACGAGCCGCAAGGCATACCTGCCGGAGTCTTAGCCGGACCGGCATAATAAACCGGATGGTTTTTCATATATTCAGGCATACCCTCACCGGCATCCAGACGCGCTTTAATCTTAGCATGTGCTATGTCTCGAGCCACGATAATCGTGCCATTCAGACTCAAACGTGTACCGATACTGTACTTCGACAGTTCCTTGCAAACATCACTCATAGGGCGGTTCAAATCAATACGAACAGCCTCACCTTCGCCGGCTTGACGCAATTCGGCAGGAATCAACTCGCCCGGATTAGCATCCATCTTCTCAATCCATATACCGTCTTTATTGATTTTGCACTTGATATTACGGTCGGCCGAGCAACTGACGCCCAAACCGATTGGACAACTGGCGCCGTGACGAGGCAGACGAACTACACGGACATCATGAGCCATATACTTACCGCCAAACTGAGCACCTAAACCAATCTTATAAGCCTCTTGCAACAACTGCTGCTCCAACTCAACATCACGGAAAGCACGACCGCTGGCATTACCCGTCGTAGGAAGACCGTCGTAATAATGCGTAGAGGCTAACTTAACGGTCAGTAGGTTCTTCTCGGCACTCGTGCCACCTATCACAATAGCGATATGGTATGGAGGACAAGCAGCCGTACCTAACGACTTCATCTTCTCTACCAAGAAAGGAATCAGCGTTCCGGGATTTTGGATACGCGCCTTAGTCTCTTGATATAAATAGGTCTTATTGGCACTACCTCCGCCCTTAGTCACGCATAAGAAACGATACTCCATACCTTCCGTAGCCTCCAAATCAATCTGAGCCGGCAGGTTGCACTTCGTATTCACTTCCTCATACATACTCAGCGGAGCATTCTGGCTGTAACGCAGGTTACATTGGGTGTACGTGTTATATACTCCCTTTGCCAATGCCTCTTCATCACTCATCTCCGGGTCGGAAGCACTCCATACTTGTTGGCCCTTCTCGCCATGCACAATAGCGGTACCCGTATCTTGGCATAAGGGTAATTGCCCCTTGGCTGCTACTTCAGCATTACGCAGGAACGTCAAGGCCACATACTTATCGTTAGCGCTGGCCTCCGGATCACGCAATATCTTAGCCACTTGCTCATTATGAGAACGACGCAGCATAAAACTAACATCATGAAACGCCTGCTGAGCCATGGCGGTCAATCCCTCCTTGGCTACTTTCAGAATAGGCTTACCCTCAAACTCGCTAACCGACACGTAGTCTTTGGTCAGCAGATAATACTCTGTTTCATCCTTACCGAGTTGAAACATCGGTTCATACTTGTATTCCATATACTTAATTTTATTAGACACTTTTTGAAATGACGTGCAAAGATATAAAAAATATTGCATATATGCAAATTTTTATGTCACAAAATTATTTTTATTTGTGTATTTCATTTATTTTTGCTACCTTTGCAGCCGCAAATGAAATGCAATTATGAATCATATTAAACTTTTCAGTCTGGCTGCTATAGCCTTTTTTGTTATGAGTTGTAAACCATCCGCTACCGATCAACCTGCTCCTATTACGAAGCCACAAATTACCATCAACGATGGTCGTTTTAGTGCAGAAGCCCTTTGGGCTATGGGACGCATCAACGCCGCCATCGTAGATATAGAGACCGGTTGGATAGCCTATTCGGTCAGTTATTACAGCGTAGCGGAAAACCGCTCTACATCGTGGATTCGCATCGGTTGGGAGTCCGATGGTCAGTTCCAACTCATTGATGAGTTTGTCGGTTCCGACCCGGCTTGGTTCGGTGGCGGAGGCGTATTGGCCTATCTCAAGAACGGACACCTCACGCTGCGTCAGCATAAACAAGACATCCCCGTCAGCGGCTATGACCAGGACGTCGAAGGTTTCTTATTGTCTCCGCGTCGCGACCGTATCGTCCTAATCAGTCAAGTCAAGACCGTACCTTCTACCCAAGACAAGTACCCCGACTTAGACAAAGCCTCCGGACGCGTGGTAACCGACCTCATGTATAAGCATTGGGATGAATGGACCGAAACGGCCCCGCAGCCTTTTATATGTCAGTTAGATATCAACTATAAGAACGAGATGGATATCCGTTCCGCACAACTCTCCAATCCCGTCAATATCTTGCAAGACACGCCGTACGAGAGTCCCATGAAGCCTTGGGGTGGCATTGAACAATTAGCATGGAACAGCGACAACGAAACCCTTGCTTACACCTGCCGCAAGAAAGCCGGAAAAGACTATGCGCTCAGCACCAATTCGGACATCTACCTATATAACGTAACTGCCCATACGCACACGAATATAACCGAAGGTATGATGGGTTATGACACCAATCCTCAGTTCTCGCCGGACGGCACCCGTATAGCATGGCTCAGCATGGAACGGGACGGATACGAGAGTGACCAAAACAGACTGATGATTCAGGACCTCTCTACCCACCAAACTACCTTTGTCAGCCGTGCCTTAGAGACAAACGTAGATGAGTTCTTCTGGGCTAACGATTCGTCCATCATCTTCTCGGCATGCTGGCATGGCGAAGTGGGACTATATAGTGTATCTGCCGTCAATCAAACCATTCAACAACTCAAGGGCGGACAATATGACTATCAGCCGGTTGACTATATCGACGGACACCTCTATTACTTGCGCCACTCTATGTGCGAGGCGAACGAGTTATTCATGGATGACATCCAACTTACCTTTGAGAACAAGAATATCTACGACCAAGTCACTATGGGTTCGGTCGTTCCGCGTTGGCAAAAAACAACTACCGGCGAAGATATGCTCACATGGATCATCCTGCCTCCGCACTTTGATGCCACTAAGAAATACCCCACTCTCCTTTATTGCGAGGGAGGACCTCAGTCGCCTATCAGTCAGTTCTGGTCCTATCGCTGGAACTTCATGATGATGGCAGCCAACGGCTATGTTGTAGTCGCTCCTAATCGTCACGGTCTGCCCGGCTTTGGCAACGCATGGTGCGAGCAGATTAGCGGGGACTATGGCGGACAATGTATGAAGGACTACCTCACGGCCATCGACGAAGCCTGCGCTAACCTGCCATACGTAGATAAAGACCGTTTAGGATGCGTGGGAGCCAGCTTTGGCGGATTCTCCGTGTATTGGTTAGCCGGTCATCATAATAAACGTTTCAAGGCTTTCATTGCCCATGACGGCATTTTTAACTTAGAGATGCAGTACCTGGAGACCGAAGAGATGTGGTTCGTCAATTGGGACTTAGGTGGAGCCTATTGGGACAAGACCAACGCCATTGCACAACGCAGTTATGCCAACTCGCCTCACCTGTTCGTAGACCAATGGGACACCCCCATCCTATGTATCCATGGCGAGAAAGACTATCGTATCTTGGCCAATCAGGCTATGGCAGCCTACGATGCCGCTAAACTGCGTGGCATAGACGCCGAACTGCTTATCTTCCCGGACGAAAACCACTGGGTGCTCAAACCCCAAAACGGTATCTTATGGCAGCGCACTTTCTATGAATGGTTAGACAAATACCTCAAGTAATATGAAGCATAGTTATACGTACGAGATTCAACCTCAAGAGGTTGATATACATCGCAAACTAAGACTCTATACCTTAGAGAATTACTTGCTTAACGTGGCAGGACGAGCCTCCGACGAGCAAGGCTTTGGCATCCAGCACCTGCTGCCCTATAACTACACATGGGTCATTGTGCGGCTGCACTTGCAGATGAAGTATATCCCTACCCACAACGAAGTCCTGCGTATCGAGACATGGATTGAACAGAACGCACACATGCTATCTACACGCGCTTACCGTGTTTATTTAGTGGATCCTGCCTCCCATAACGAACGCCTCATCGGTCGTGCCACCAGCGTCTGGGCGGTGCTGGATTTAGATAAACGCGAGATTGTCAATGCCTTTGATATGCCTATCTTTGCCAATACCGTGGATGGCGAACCTATCAACATGCCTAAGGCACCGCGTCTAATGCCTATCACCAATCCCTCCGGCATTGTACCACATACCATCCAATACTCCGATTGCGACTATAATCGGCATTGCAATTCATGCAAATACTTGGAACGAATGATGGATGCCTATCCCGTAAATGTTCAAAATGATTGCATCTCGTTGACAATCAACTATTTAAAGGAAGTTAAAATCGAAGAGCATATTCAGACTATCTTTTTAACATCTTCGCAAAGTGCCCAATATCAACAAGTTGACGAAGATGGTCACATTCTATGCACATGTAGAATTGATATAAACAACGAATTAGGTTTTTGACAAAAAAATTTTTTTTGGACAACTTTAACCCCTATTCAAAAAGTGCAAGTCGGTATTAATCAACGATTTGCACTTTTGTTTTGGACAACTTTGATATTCTGCAAATAAAAAAAACCGCATTTTTTGTTTGCGTATATCATTTTTTTGTTGTAATTTTGCATCCGATTTCGTGAAAAAAACACATTTTATGGAAAAGAAAACATACACCCAGAAAGAAGCTGAATTAGCTTCAACCGAGTACTTCCACGGGGATGAGTTGGCCGCTCGAGTATGGTCAACCAAGTATGCTCTTAAGGACAGTTACGGTAACCTGTTCGAACTGACCCCTGACGACATGCATCATCGTCTGGCAAGAGAGATTGCCCGTATTGAGGCTAAGTACAAGAACCCTATGTCGGAAGCCGAGTTATTTGAACTCATGCGTGACTTCCGTTACATCGTGCCACAGGGCAGTCCGATGACCGGCATCGGTAATGACTTCCAAGTGGCAAGTCTGAGTAACTGTTTCGTGATTGGTCAGGATGGTCAGTCCGATAGTTACGGTGCTATCATCCAACTGGATGAGGAGCAAGTGCAGTTAATGAAACGTCGTGGCGGTGTTGGTCATGATATGAGTCAGATTCGTCCTTCCGGTTCGCCTGTTAAGAACTCTGCCCTCACCTCCACCGGTCTCGTGCCTTTCATGGAGCGTTACAGCAACTCCACACGCGAGGTGGCTCAGGACGGTCGTCGTGGTGCTCTTATGTTGTCCGTCAGTATCAAACACCCCGACTCCGAGGCTTTTATCGATGCTAAGATGGAAAGCGGCAAGGTCACCGGTGCTAACGTCAGCGTCAAAGTGCATGATGACTTTATGAAAGCCGCTATTGAAGGTGTACCCTATCAGCAGGAATACCCTATCTTCAGCGCCAATCCCTTATATAAAAAGGAAATAGACGCGCGGGCGTTATGGAAGAAAATCATCCATAATGCATGGAAGAGTGCCGAACCCGGTGTGCTGTTCTGGGATACTATTATTCGTGAAAGTGTGCCGGACTGCTATGCCGACCTCGGTTATCGCACCGTCAGCACCAATCCCTGCGGTGAGATTCCTTTGTGCCCCTACGACAGTTGCCGTCTGTTAGCCATCAACCTCTATAGTTACGTTAAGAACCCCTTCACGCCGCAGGCTGAATTTGACTTTGACCTCTTCCGTCGTCATATCATGGTGGCTCAACGTATCATGGATGATATCATTGATTTGGAGATGGAGAAGATTGATAAGATCTTGGCTAAGATTGCTTCTGACCCTGAGTCCGACACCATCAAGCGCACCGAGCGCGAGTTATGGGAGAAGATTCGTCATAAGACCATCCAAGGACGTCGTACCGGTGTCGGCACTACGGCGGAAGGAGATATGTTAGCCGCTATGGGACTGACTTATGGCACTCAGGAGGCTATTGATTTCTCGGTACTCGTCCATAAGACCTTGGCGTTAGCCGCTTATCGCAGCAGCGTCAATATGGCTAAGGAACGTGGTGCTTTTGAGGTCTATGATGCTAAGCGCGAAGCTAACAATCCGTATATCCTGCGTATCAAAGAGGCTGATGAGGACCTCTATAAGGAAATGTGCCAATACGGACGTCGTAACATCGCCTGTCTGACTATCGCTCCTACGGGAACGACCTCTATCATGACACAGACCACCTCCGGTATCGAACCCGTCTTCCAGCCTGTTTATCGTCGTCGCCGCAAGGTGAACCCCAACGATAAGAACGTGCATGTTGATTATACCGACGAAGTGGGTGATAGTTTTGAGGAATATATCGTCTTCCACCATAAGTTCATCACATGGATGAATGCCAATGGTCATCCGTACGATCCTACGCATCGTTATTCGCAGGAGGAAGTGGATGCTCTCGTCCAAGAATCACCTTATTTCCATGCTACGGCCAACGATGTGGACTGGCTCAAGAAAGTGCAGATGCAAGGCGCTATTCAAAAGTGGGTGGACCACTCTATCTCTGTCACTATCAACCTGCCGCATGATGTATCTGAGGAGTTGGTAGGTCAACTCTACGAAGAGGCTTGGCGTTGCGGTTGTAAGGGTTGCACCGTCTATCGTGATGGCAGTCGTGGCAATATCTTAGAGAGTGTCAACAAGAAGGACGATAAGAAGAAAGAAGAGAAGAAAGAGGACTGCAACTGTGTATGCTTTGAGAATAAAGTTCCTGAGCGTCCGGTTGAATTAGAGTGCGATGTCGTTCGCTTCCAAAATAACAAAGATAAATGGATTGCCTTTGTGGGTATTCAACACGGTATGCCGTATGAGATCTTCACCGGTCTGGCTGATGACGAGGAAGGTTTGATGATTCCTAAGAGTGTTACCAAGGGTAAGATTATCCGTGTTACTCAGGAGGATGGCACTCACCGTTATGACTTCCAGTTCGTCAATACACGTGGCTTCAAGACCACTATGGAAGGTCTGAGTTACAAGTTTGATAAGGAGTTCTGGAACTATGCCAAACTTATCTCCGGCGTGCTCCGTTATGGTATGCCTATCGACCAAGTCATCAAGATGATTGGTGGTCTGCAGATGAATACCGAGAGCATCAATAGCTGGAAAGTCGGTGTTGAGCGTGCCCTGAAGAAGTACATCCAGGATGGCACCATCGTTCAGGGTCAAGTCTGCCCTAACTGCGGTCAACCGCTGGTCTTCGAAGAAGGATGTATGCACTGCCGTGAGTGTGGCTACAGCAAATGCGGCGGATAATCGTCGGAGCAACTCCGGTAACAAAGAACGGCAATTTCTAACGAAGTTGCCGTTTTTGATGTTTCTCGTTTCTTGGGGTCCCCAGAAGTTCGTAAGAGGTTATGGGGAGAGGAGGAGCACAACTCGCCTGTTGATTAAACTTCGTGGCAATCAACCCTTGCGAAGTTTTTGCTCCGACGAGGCGCGTCTGAAGTTCCGTAGCATCTCCGGTGCTTAGAGCACACCAATAAATGACCCACTAAGCCTAACACCAAGCCCACGGAAAGCAAGGATTTTGGCAGGTTTGGGCGGGCGTACTTTTCGAGGTGTTCACTTTAACTATTCCGGTTCCGAAAAGGGAAGTTCATCAGTAGGTTGAATGTAATCAATTGCTTTTTTACTGCTAATAACAGAATGACCAAGTTTCTTCTCCAACTCTTGACGGGCGGTCTTGGCTACACTCGCACCTTCAACTGCGACTTGAGCATTCGCCATTATGCCTTTGGGATTCTGCTCCTTACTGATATCGGTAGCAGCTTGTTCGGCTAAAGCATTAAGCAGCAACTCTGTATTGGTCATATTGTCACGAAGATTTTGGGTAGTTAAGCCTTTATGATGCTTATACTCTTTCGTAGAAAGACCGCTCCACACCTTGCTCATTAAATCCGTCAAAAAAGCATATTGGGCCTCGTTTTGCACACCTCCTCGTTGCCACTCATCCGTCAGCCCTTTACGAATCTCAATAGTCTTAATACGTTGGTTAATCCAATTCTCTGAATACCCCAAACGACGATAATCGGCCACCATTTGTTGCAAGCTCCGCTCCGGATCTTGCATTTGATTTAGCCGCTCGGCTCCTACAGATGCTAGCCATTGCTTGATGGGCTCTGCCTTCTTGCTTGGCACGGATTGAATCAAACGTAAAATCTGCTCCGTATCAGCGACATCTGTAAGATAGCGTTTTCCATCTGTATGAGAGGTCATTTTCAGTTGACTACAATTTGTAGCCAACTCATTTCCCTCTTCTTTAAGACGCGTCTTTAATACACTCCAGTATTTACGAGCATTATCACT
>JAGHTR010000210.1 GCA_018065205.1 Candidatus Colicola caccequi | reverse complement strand
CCCGAAGGAATATCATTGTACTCGCATGATGTAAAGCTCATCATTGTCACCACAGAAACGATTGCAAGGCTCAAAGCCAATTTAATAGATGTGTTATTCATATTATTTAATGATTGGGTTATCGATTTTAATCCAAATTATGCGCAAAGTTACACTTTTTCTCGCACATACGCAAACATTTTTAATAAAAAATGATATTTTTTTCCATTTTTATTTGTCAATTCAAAAAATTGTTGTATCTTTGCACCGAAATTGTATTATATGGCTTACCCACAACCTACCCCAGCGCCCCGTCGTGGTCGCGTCGAAAAAGAAATGCCGAATAGAATCAACGATAAGATTCGCGGCGTAAACGAAGTTCGCCTTGTTGGCGATAACATTGAGCAAGGCATCTATTCCTACCAGGAAGCTATGCGTATTGCGGACGACTTAAACCTTGATTTGGTTGAAATCAGCCCCAATGCCGTTCCTCCTGTTTGTAGAGTGATTGACTATCAAAAATTCCTCTACCAGAAAAAACGCAAGGAAAAAGAGCAAAAAGCCAACTCAAAAAAGATTGATATCAAAGAAATTCGATTTGGACCACAAACGGATGAACATGACTATCAATTTAAACTCAAACACGCTCAAGAATTCTTGAAAGACGGCGATAAGGTAAAATCCTATGTGTTCTTCCGTGGACGCTCTATTTTGTTCAAAGAACAAGGGGAAGAGTTATTAGCTCGCTTCTGCAAAGACTTAGAGGAAGTAGGTAAACCGGAAGCTGCGCCTAAATTAGAGGGGAAACGCATGATCGTAATGATTGCGCCTAACAAGAAATAACTGATTCTAACATGGTCGGACGGTCCTAAGGCTACCGACGACCTAAAATAATAACTAACTAAATTTTTAACAAAATGCCAAAGGTAAAAACTAATTCCGGTGCTAAAAAAAGATTCACTCTTACCGGAACCGGTAAAATTAAGCGTAAACACGCTTATCACAGTCACATTTTGACTAAGAAGACCAAAAAGCAAAAACGTCGTCTTGACCACGTTGCTATGGTCGACCAAACCAACATGCGTAGCCTCCGCGAAATGCTGTTGCTGCGTTAAGTATTAACCATCAAATTTTTATTGAACTATGCCAAGATCAGTAAATCATGTAGCTTCTCGCGCTCGTCGTAAGAAGATTATGAGCCTCACAAGAGGTAACTTTGGTGGCCGTGCTAATGTTTGGACAGTCGCCAAAAACACGTGGGAGAAAGGTCTCCAGTATGCTTATCGTGATCGTAAGAACAAAAAACGCACTTTCCGTGCGCTTTGGATTCAACGTATCAACGCAGCCGCTCGTCTCGAGGGACTCAGTTACAGTCAACTCATGGGTGCTTTGAAGAAAGCAGGTATCGTCATCAACCGCAAGGTTCTGGCCGACCTCGCCATGAATCAACCCAAAGCCTTTAAGGCTATTGCTGACAAAGCAAAGAAAGCATAACGCTCTATTTGTGACAAAAGAAAAAAGCTGTTCATTACTGGACAGCTCTTTTTTTGTTTAGTCACACACGCAACTTCGGATTTCTGCTTGCACTTCTTTAGAATTAGGCACTAACGGCAAACGAAGCACGTTGTGAATCACACCCCTTTGACTCAAAACAGTCTTAATTCCACTTGGATTACCTTCCTTAAACAGCAAACGCACCATATTCTCAAAACGGTTCTGCAACAGAACATCTTGCTTGCGAACAATCTGACTCAACTCTTTCGGCCAAGCATTGGCGGCAACACTAATCAAGCCTGCCCCTCCCGCCATCATTACATCCGCAGCAATACCATCATCGCCGGAAATCACTAACAAAAAACGCCCATCGGACAGCGGTCGAACCTTAACCAAATCAATCAAATGCTTAATCTGATCCATATTGCCACTCGCCTCCTTAATGCCCATGATTTTGTCAGACTTATCCGCAAAAATTCGCATCACCGTTTCGGGCAATAAATTCACACCCGTTCGACCGGGAACATTATACAAAATAACCGGTATCGGACTGCTGTCCGCTATCGCCGTAAAGTGTTGATATAAGCCCTCTTGACTAGGTTTGTTATAGAAGGGACACACACTTAATATGGCTGCAAAATCACGCTGCAATTCTTCTTTATTCGCATTCAAATCCGCCACCACCTGAGCCGTGTTATTTCCACCAAATCCCAACACCAACGGCAAACGACCTGATACATACCGCACAATAAATTGACGAACATCTTTCTTCTCTTGTTCAGTCATCGTAGCAGCCTCTCCGGTCGTACCCAACACGACGATATAATCTACCCCTCCCTGTAACTGGATATCCAATAGCCGCTTCAAACCATCATAATCAACTGCACCACTCGGCAAGAATGGCGTAATTAATGCAGTTCCTAATCCTTTAAGTTGCAACATTATCATTAAATTTTGCGCAAAGGTACGAAAATATTTGCATATATGCAAAAAAAAGTGTATCTTTGCAGCCTTAAATTGTGATATTTTATGAAAAAACATTTTCTTTTGTGTATCGCTATACTACTTTGCGCAGGTAATCTGTGCGCCGGAGACTATCTGGACTACTTGATGAAAGGTCCGGATTTAAAGCAGATCGATAAGAAAGACCCTAAAAATCCGCACACAATACTCGTATGCGCTGCTAACCTGGAATACTATCTTGCTACGGAAGCAGCATGGAACACCGGGTATGGACCAAGCGGAGAGTGGCAACATTCCATCCAAAAAGAGAAAGTATGTTCGGCTCTTTCCGTCATCAATGCCGATTTATATGGATTGGTGGAAATAGAGGGAGGCATAACGGCTGCCACTGAAATCTGTGCAGAACTGAATAGCAGACGTCCCGATAGACGCTATGATTTTGTGCACAATGGAACAAGTTCCGGGTCTTCCTTCACAACGTGCATCTATGTATACGACGCCAATGTAATCGTGCCACATGGCGATTACTTAGGAAAAGACAACACAGAAGTGGCACATCGCAAGTACATCAAGACCTTCCGGGAAGTAGCTACCGGAGAGAAATTTAATTTTTCTATCAACCACTTCAAATCTAAAACCGGAGATGGTGGTGATGACCGACGGAATCACGAAGCCATGGCGGTCAATACATTATGCAAGCAATCAGCCGCTATGGACCCCGATGTCCTCATTATGGGTGACCTCAACTCCTACTGGGACGAATCGCCCATCTCTATTCTATTAGAGAATGACCACAAAGATCTGCGCACCGATTTATTGCAGAGATTCCTGGATGACACAACGCGATATAGTTACTACTACCGCGGCGATTATGACTACTTAGACCATGCCATCGTCAACTCCACCATGCTACCACAAGTCACCGGCATTCAAGCCTTCCATTGCAATAGCAAATACACAGATAATCAATACGGATACCCCACCGGAGAAAAATCCATTCGTCGCTATTCGGACCATGACCCCATCATAGTCGGTTTGCGACTCAATGGCACACACGTGGACCCTTCCGGTCTCTCTGTTAGCGAACTAGGCAGCGATTTGATTATCAGCAGCAACAAAGGCGGGTATGTGCGCATCTATGACTATTACGGCAACTTCATTTATCAGCAACAACTTAGTGAAGAAACCGTTATTACAACCGATAACTTAGAAAATGCTTTTGCATCCACATTACGCCCCGGCGTATACATCTACCACATCTTCTATAACGGCAATGTAAGGACATTCAAGTTCATCAAACACTAACATGGATCTATTCTCAGACATAGAACAACAGGAGAAAGAAGAACTATTACAACTTCGAGCAGAACTCACTCAAGCCAATCATCTCTACTATGTGGAGAACGCTCCTACTATGTCGGATAGAGATTTTGACTTCAAGATGCATCGGCTGCAGGACCTGGAGAAAATGTATCCGGAAATGGCAGACGCTTCCTCCCCTACCCAACATGTCGGTTCGGATTTAGGCAGCAATAAGTTCGTATCTATCAAACATCGCTATCCCATGTTGTCATTGGGAAACACCTATAGCAAAGAGGAAATCGAGGATTGGGTGCGCAAACTGCCAACCAATGTCGAAATAGTATGTGAACTCAAATATGACGGACTGAGCATATCTCTATGGTACGAAAAGGGACAACTCACCCACGCGCTCACACGAGGAGACGGCATCCGGGGAGATGACGTGCTTCGGAACATACTTACCATTCCTTCTATTCCCACTACGCTCCGTCCTCCTCTCGCCAACCTGCCGTATGTTGAACTGCGCGGAGAAGTGCTACTGCCTTGGGAGAACTTTGAACGACTGAATCGGGAACGAGAAAGTAATGAGGACCCCTTATTTGCCAACCCTCGCAATGCCGCTTCCGGTACACTCAAACTATTAGATCCGGACGAAGTACGGCGCAGAGGACTCATTGCGTATCTGTATTACTTGCTCGGAGACCAACTGCCCGGGCAAACCCATTCGGAACGTTTGGAAATGGCTCGACAAGGAGGCTTCCCTGTATCGGATGCTATTCGGGTTTGTCACTCCGTGGACGAAGTGATGGAGTTCATCGCCTATTGGGATACAGAACGCAAAAACTTACCGGTTGCTACAGACGGCATTGTGCTGAAAGTCAATAACCTCCAACAACAACAGACGTTGGGCTATACCGCCAAGACTCCACGATGGGCCATCGCGTATAAATTCCCCGCAGAAAAACAACTGACTACCCTCGAGAAAATTACATACCAAGTAGGTCGCACCGGAGTCGTAACACCGGTGGCCAACCTCACTCCTATCCAACTAAGCGGCACCATCGTGCAACGCGCTACGCTCCATAACGAGGACTTTATTCGGCAACTAAACATACAAGAAGGCGACCGCGTATGGGTGGAAAAAGGCGGAGAGATTATCCCAAAAATAACCGGCAAAGACGATACCAACCATAATAACGCAACTGCTCCATACCAATTCATCCAAACATGCCCCGAATGCGGAACACCACTCGTGCGCATAGATGGTGAAGCGGCATGGCGATGCCCAAACGAAACATCCTGCCCTCCACAACTAAAAGGCAAACTGGAACATTTCGTCTCACGTAAAGCAATGGATATAGACGGACTGGGACAGGAAACAATCGACTTGCTATTTGAACAAGGACTCGTACGGAATATAGCAGATATATATGACTTGCGCAAAGATGACATCGCTAAACAAGAAGGCTTCGGAGATAAATCGGCAGAAAAAATACTGACCGGCATAGAAACCTCCAAACAAGTACCTTGGTCTCGCGTACTCTTTGCATTGGGAATACGAATGATCGGAGAGACAACCGCCAAGAAAATTGCGCGACGATTCACTTCTATTGATACTTTACAATGGGCAACAATCGAAGAACTGACCTCCATCGAAGATGTCGGGGAACAGATAGCACACAACATAATCGCATACTTCCAAGACGAGACCAACCTGTCTATCCTCGTGCGATTGCGCCAAGCTGGAGTGCAGTTAGTATCGGAACAACCTACACAAACCAATACCGCCACTCAATCACTGGCAGGAAAGACAATCGTCATTTCCGGCACCTTCTCCTTCCATTCCCGCGAAGAATACAAAGACATGATTGAACAACATGGAGGCAAAAACGCAGGATCCGTATCCGGCAAGACATCCTTCATCTTGGCTGGCGAAAATATGGGACCCGAAAAAAGACACAAGGCCGAATCCCTCGGCATTCCGTTGGTGTCCGAAGAAGATTTTTTACAAATGCTATGAACTTAAAAGAAAAAATATTTACTTGGAAAAAAGCTCGCATTGAGCCACGTACAACCGCCTTCCCAACGTACGCTAACATTGAAACCGTTGTTCTGTTGTATGAATCCGAATGGCAAGAACGTAATCCTGCTATCCGAACACTCGTTCGACGACTGCAAGAAGATGATAAACACGTCGTCGCTTGGGGATACTGCGCCAAACATGATGTGCTCAGCCCTAACCTGCCTGATAGCCGCATCTTTGGACTCAAAGACTTTAATATCTTCGGCGCTCCTAAACAATCCGTGTTGGAAGATATGCAACGACGACAATTTGATGTCCTTATCGACTTATCTAAACAACCTATCTTAGCCATGCGCTACTTGGCTATGTACACACAAGCAGCGTTTAAGATTGGATCGCGAGCAGAGGACAACCTGTATGACATGCTACTTGAAGTACCACAAGGCAGTACAGAAGAATATAGTTTTAATCAAATCATGCATTACCTCAAACTCATCCAGAGCGCAGACTAATGGCAACACGATTATTACATATCTTATACATCTTCATCGGCGTCGGAGTCTTGGTTTGGCTATTGTCTGAGTTCACAGACGGATTCACCAACACCTTATTCTTTAAGTACGAGCCCCCGCAACAATACGTATCGGCAACGATTGATACCACCAACATGTCCCGCGCCATCGGCGCAGAAACGGACGATACCATTCAGGCTGCCACATATAAAGCACCCATCGCGGACTCTACTACCATGCAACG
>JAGHTR010000098.1 GCA_018065205.1 Candidatus Colicola caccequi | reverse complement strand
TCAATAATCTGCATTTCACTTTGGTTGCTTTTGCTGCCTAAAGTGTTGATTTCACGCCCCATCTCTTGTGCGATGAATCCTAACTTTTTGCCCACTCCGGCACCTTCTTGAGCCATCGTCTCACGGAAATACTTGATATGATTAGTCAATCTCACTTTTTCCTCCGTAATATCCAATTTTTCCAAATAATAGATAAGTTCGGCTTCTAAACGGCTTTTATCATAAGCCACACTCACTTTTTTATCCGTTATGCTGCCGTTCTTATCCGTCAGTTTGCTTAGATTATCCACCAAACGTTCCCTGATATGTTCTACTCTGCCCTTCTCAAACGGCTCAACTTCTGCCAACAAATGCTCAATGCCGCTTAGTTTTTCTTCAAACATATTTTGTAAGGCCGTTCCTTCTTGGACTCTAAAAGCCTTGAAAGCAGTCAAAGCATCGCCAATAGCAGCCTGCAGCATACCCCACTCTTCATCAGAAACGACAACCGGAGCAGCATTCTGTTGCAACACACCGGGAATGCGCAAGATAGCACTTATCAAATCCTGATTGCCGAGTATGAGCAAATCACGCTGCAACGTCTCTAATTCCTTATAATAATACGCAAAAGCCTCTTTGTCAATAGGTGTTAAATCCTTATGTTGCACGCCCTGCGTTAGACTTTCAGTATAAATACTGACATCCACCTTTCCACGCTCCAATGGCGCAGTAAGCAACGCTCTAATATCCGGTTCTTTGTCCCGAAAATAAGATGCCACCTTAAGGTTAAGATCTAACTGCTTACTATTCAGACTGCGGATTTCCACAATCGTTTTGTGATCGGCAAAATTATACTCGGCCTTGCCGTAGCCTGTCATCGAAAGTATCATAATTACATGGTTTGTCAGTGCTACCCGACTATTTTCCTATACAGAATTTACTAAATATATTGTTTAATACTTCTTGAGAAGTGATTTGACCTGTAATCTCACCCAATGCCAACAGGCACTCTTGCAAATCTTCACTCAACAACTCTCCACTCAACCCTTCTTGCATGCCTACTTGCACGCGCTGAATAGCCTTCAACGCCTTGCACAAAGCATCATAGTGCCGAGCAGAAGAAATAACGGCACCGCTTGGCTGAATAGCCGCTTTTTCCA
>JAGHTR010000158.1 GCA_018065205.1 Candidatus Colicola caccequi | reverse complement strand
CTAGCGGAAGCCCCGCCTAACCCCCGCCCAAACCTGCCAAAATCCTTGCTTTCTGTGGGCTTTGTGTTAGGCTTAGTAGGTCAGTACATGCTACGGAGATGCTACGGAACTTCAGACGCGCCCCAATTACCCCCTCGACCGCGTGTCGACTGACCCTCGACCGACCCTCGACTAAAAAAACGCCTATCTATTTTGACGTAGATAGGCGGTTTTACTATTTGGAGTGCTCTAAATATTGGAGTGCTCTAAGCACTACCGATTGGCGCGTTTGCGCTCTAGTTCGTCCAGGATGATTTTACGTAGGCGCATGCTCTTAGGCGTTACTTCTACGTACTCATCTTCCTTGATATACTCGAGGGCTTCCTCCAGACTGAACTTAACGGCAGGAGCCAAGATGGCTTTATCATCTGCGGACTTAGAACGCATATTAGTGAGGTTCTTAGCCTTAATGACATTGATGACTATATCGCCTTCCTTAGCATTTTCACCAACCACTTGTCCGGCATACACTTCTTCTTGGGGATCAATGAAGAACCGTCCGCGGTCCTGCAGTTTATCCAAGGCATACGCCGATGCGGTACCTGTTTCCATAGCGATGAGTGAACCATTGACGCGTTTTTCTATTTCGCCTTTATATGGCTCAAAGTCCAAGAAACGGTGCGCCATGATAGCCTCACCCGCGCTCACGTTCATCACGAACGTACGCATACCGATGATACCGCGGCTGGGAATAGTGAATTCCAACTGCACGCGGTCGTTCACCATCTCCATCTTAGTCATCTCACCCTTGCGGACGGTGACGTACTCGATGATCTTGCCGGAACATTCCTCCGGCGTATTGACGGTGAGTTGTTCAATAGGTTCGCACTTAACGCCATCAATCTCTTTGATGATGACTTGCGGCTGACCTACCTGCAGTTCATATCCCTCGCGACGCATGGTTTCAATCAGCACGCTCAGATGCAGCACGCCACGTCCATACACGCGCCAACTATTATCCTTATCGCTGGGCTCAACGCGCAGGGCTAAATTCTTCTCGAGTTCCTTAGTGAGTCGCTCATAGATATGTCGGCTGGTGACGAACTTACCATCTTGTCCGAAGAACGGACTATCGTTGATGGTGAAGGTCATCGACATAGTAGGCTCATCAATAGCGATAGGTTTGAGCGGTTCGGGATTCTCGATATCGCAAATGGTATCGCCAATCTCAAAGCCGTCAATGCCGATTAAGGCACATATATCGCCGGACTTCACTTCGTCGGTACGGACATGTCCCATACCGGAGAAAGTATGTAACTCTTTAATCTTAGTGCGCACTTTTGTGCCGTCTTTCTTCGCCAACATGACTGATTGCCCATCCTTAAGCGTACCACGATGCACACGACCTACGGCGATACGACCTACATAGGGGTTGTAGTCCAGACTGGTAACGAGCATTTGCGGCGTACCTTCCAACACTTCGGGCTCGGGGATGTATTCGATGATAGCATCCATGAGGGCGGTGAGGTCGGTAGTAGGTTTATGCCAATCGGTGCTCATCCATCCGTTCTTGGCACTGCCATAGATAGTTTGGAAATCCAATTGGTCATCGGTGGCATCCAGATTGACCATCAGGTCAAACACCGCCTCTTGCACTTCGTCAGGACGGCAGTTGAGTTTATCCACCTTATTGATTACTACGATGGGTTTGAGGTTGAGTTCCAAGGCTTTTTGCAGCACGAAGCGCGTTTGGGGCATAGGACCCTCAAACGCATCTACGAGCAGCAGTACACCATCAGCCATATTCAGCACACGTTCCACTTCACCACCGAAATCGGCGTGACCCGGAGTATCAATGATGTTGATTTTGTAGCCTTTATACTCAATGGCTACGTTCTTAGCGAGGATAGTGATACCACGTTCCCGCTCAAGGTCGTTATTATCGAGGATGAGTTCTTTATTCTCCACACCCTCTTGCCGCGACTCTTGCACCACTTTAGCGGTGTATAACATCTTATCGACCAACGTTGTTTTACCGTGGTCAACGTGCGCAATGATTGCTATGTTTCTAATTTTCTGCATTGTTGTCATTACTTTTGCAGTCGAGCACCATCTCCTTCAAAGTCATGTGTACCATTGTCACGACGCTCGGGACGTGGACCACGACGTTCTGGTCTTGGACCGCGGTCGCCACGAGGTTGACGAGCGGGACGCTCAGGTTCTACATAACCTTCGGGTTTCTCTTTTAATGCACGAGCACTGAGACGGAACTTACCGGTCTTAGGATCTACTTCGGTGAGTTTAATCATGATCTTATCACCTTCCTTGATTCCGGTTTCTTCCATGGTCTCGTAACGTTTCCAATCTATTTCGCTGATATGCAGCAGACCTTCCTTACCGGGCATGAACTCTACGAAGCAACCATAAGGCATGAGGCTCTTAACGGTAGATTCGTATGTCTCTCCCACTTCGGGCAGTGCCACGATGGCTTTGATTTTAGCCAGAGCAGCAGCCATGGCTTCGCCGTTATTGGAAGCGATTTCCACTTTACCGCCCTTCTCATCTTCTTCGATAGAAACGACTGCACCGGTCTCGGCTTGAATACCTTGGATAACCTTACCGCCGGGGCCAATCACAGCACCAATCATATCCTTCGGGATATAGAAAGTGGTGATACGTGGAGCATGAGGTTTGAGGTCCGGACGCGGAGCCGGCATTGTTTCGAGTATCTTGTCGAGGATGTACATACGAGCCTGATGAGCCTGCTCTAAGGCATTCTCCAATACTTCGTAACTCAGTCCATCCACCTTAATATCCATTTGGCAAGCGGTCAGACCGTCGCGTGTACCGGTGGTCTTGAAGTCCATATCACCCAGGTGATCCTCGTCACCAAGGATATCGCTTAAGATCTTATAGTTGAGTTTATCTCCGACGAGTTCGCTAATCATACCCATAGCGATACCGCTGACGGGTTTCTTAATAGGTACACCGGCATCCATCAGCGCCAAGCATCCTGCGCAAACAGTAGCCATGGACGATGAACCGTTACTCTCAAGGATATCGGAAACGACGCGTACGCTGTAGGGGAAGTCCTCAGGAACCATGTTCTTAAGTGCACGGCAAGCCAAGTTACCATGACCAATCTCACGACGACCTACGCCACGAGCAGCCTTAGCCTCGCCGGTAGCGAACGGTGGGAAGTTATAGTGGAGCAAGAAACGCTCTGAACCTTGGATGAGGGCTTCGTCCACCATTTTCTCGTCGCGCGTTGTACCTAACGTAACGGTAGATAAGGATTGCGTTTCACCGCGTGTGAAGATACTGGATCCGTGAGGGCCGGGCAGGTAACCTACTTCGCACCAGATAGGACGGATATCGGTGGTTTTACGACCATCCAGACGTTTACCTTCGTCCAATACGGCACGGCGCATAGCCTCTTTTTCTACATCGTGATAGTAACGATCAACCATAGCGGCTACTTCGTCAATATCAATACCGAGAGCCTCGGCACGTTGTTGCATGTATTCGAGTTTCTCTTCTTTGAAGTCAGCGCAAATCTGCGAGAACATAGCCTCGCGGTGGTGCTTATCGGTGTCGGAACTGGTAGCCTGAGCATAAGCACGAGCGTAACTGAAATCATGAACGGCTTGACGGAGTTCGTCATCGTTCACTTCGTGGCAGTACTCACGTTTTGTTTCCTTACCATATTCCTTCATCATCTCGTTGATGGCCAAGCACTGAGGTTTAATAGCCTCGTGAGCGGCGCGGATGGCCTCGAGCATAACGGACTCGGGCACTTCCTTCATCTCACCTTCCACCATCATGATGTTGTCGTAGGTAGCAGCCACCATCAGTTCGAGGTCGGCTTGTTCGCATTGTTCGAAAGTGGGGTTGATAACCATTTGACCATTTACGCGAGCGACGCGTACTTCGGAAACGGGACCTTCAAAAGGTATATCCGAGCAAGCGAGTGCGGCACCGGCAGCCAAACCGGCAATGCTCTCCGGCATATCAATGCCGTCAGCGCTATACATGGTGACGTTAACAAACGTCTCAGCATGATAATTAGCAGGGAAGAGTGGACGTAATGCGCGGTCGATAAGACGAGCAATCAGAATCTCGTAATCCGATGCTTTTCCTTCGCGGCGGTTGAAACTGCCGGGGAAACGACCAGCACTTGCAAATTTCTCTTTGTACTCCACGGTAAGCGGCATAAAGTCGGTACCGGGTACAGCATCTTTGGCACTGCAAACAGTAGCCAAAATCATCGTGTTACCGATGGTAGCCATGACGGCTCCGTCAGCCTGTTTAGCCAATTTACCGGTCTCTAAGGTAACGATACGGCCATCGGGTAATGCGATTTGTTTTGTTACAATGTTCATTGTGTAAAATAACTTTAATTTGACGTTATGAACACACGTTTTGTGTTCGTTAATTTTTTCAGACCCTAAAATGTCGCGGCAAAATTACAAAAATTCCCTGACATACACAAATTTTTTTGCACTTTTTAATAAATTAAACGCGATTTTATGATTTTATTTGCGGGTGTCAAAATTATTTTGTACCTTTGCGCGTAATTTGTTATAATAGGCTCAAACCGCAGCGAATGGGAAACAAAAGGTTTTGTATATATGGGAATGATAAGCGTATAGCCAAGAATACGATTTGGTTGTATGCTCGTATGGCATTGATTATGGTTATCAATTTGGTAGCCGTTCGTTTCTTGCGTTCAAGCAGTGGTCTTGGTGTAGAGGGATATGGCGTATATAATGCGATCAACGGAGTAGTTAATCTTGTGGTCTGTTTGAATACCGTGTTATCAGCCGCCAGTCAACGGTTCTTCTCGGTTAAGATAGGAGAGGGGGATGAGGTTGGATTGCGCAATGTATTCCAGATATCGTTACGCGTCAGTTGGATGATGGCTGCGGCTGCGGTGGTGCTATTTGAGACGGTAGGGTTATGGTTTGTAATCAATAAGATGAACTATCCTGTGGAGTGGTTCGGGCAAGTGATGATTCTTTATCAGGCTGCGATTGTGAGTTTTGTGTCCTTATTGGTGCAAGTGCCCTATTTGGCATCTATTATGGCGCATGAAAAGATGGATGTATATGCCATTGTGACCTTGATAGGTGCTATATTGAATTTGGTATTGGCGTTTATATTGCGATATATCCCGTCTCACCACCTGATGGTATATGGAATCGGCTGGATGGGGACTGCCATATTAGCAACTGTTTTGTTTGCGTTTTATGCCAAACGTCATTTTGCAGAGACCCAAAGAACTACTATTACGGATAAATCTGAATATAAATCGTTGCTTTCGTTTACAGGATGGACGATGTTCGGCAGTTTAGCCGGCGCTGCGATGATTCAGGGCAATACGTTGCTCATCAACACGTATGTGGGTCCCATTGCCAATGCTGCTTTTGCGGTGGCGGTGCAGATTTACTATTCGGTCAGTCAGTTGGGTAATAACGTGTTTGTGGCGGTTAGACCGCAGATGATGATGTCTTATGCGCAGGCTAATTATGGTGAAACAAAACGCTTGTTTTGGTTATCCACAATAGTGGTATTAGCCTTATTGACGTTGGTGGCTTTGCCGGTGGCGATTTGGATGCCGCAAATACTGACCTTATGGTTAGGCGAGGTGGATGTATTGACGATTGCCTTGTCAAGGTGGATGCTATTATTTGCAGTAATCTTGTCGTTATCCGTCCCTATTACGACGATTTTAGAGGCGGCAGGCAAGGTGAAGGAGTATCATTTGCCGGTGGAACTGTCCATTCTTTTGTCGGTGCCGATTAGTTGGATTTTGTTAGCGAATGGCGCATCTGTTATGGTTGTTGCTTATGCTCTGACCGGAGGAGTCACGTTGGCACATATAATAAGATTGATTGTTATGAAAAAATATGCGTATAGATAAAAATATGCCTATAAATAAGATTAACATACTGTCTAAGGTTAACATACAGCTCCAAATGCCTGTCCTTGCCGACGGCGAGCCGACAGCGAACCGACGGCGAACCGAAGGATGAACGTACGATCACACAACCCAATAAAAATTAATACAAAATATGGCAAAAATAGAACCATCTCCTATAATTGAAGAAATTCACGGAAAAACCGACAAAAAGGCAAGAGGTTACCATACCAATAGGCATGGCAAGCAGTTCTATATCGAACGCGAGGAAGGCTACCAAAAGAACCAATCCTCACGTCAAAAGTGGAACTCGGCTGCTTTTGCTTATGCCCATCAGCAGTTACGTCTCATTGAATCCAATCCTGATACGTTAGCGCAGATGAATGCCGATTGGGAGGCTGCTAAACACATTGGCCCCAACGGCCGTCTTATGCAAACCGCCCACGGCTGGAAATTCAATATGCTCATCACCGAATACAAAACAGCAAATCCGTTACAATTGGAAAATCAAGTGTAATTATTAAAAACTGAAACAACATAATTGATAAAGTAACAAACACATGCAGACAATGAAAAAAACTATATTTTTGCTTATTTTAAGTTGTTCTACATCCATGTTCGCAGAGTTAAGTCCATATCAACAATGTTTAAGTGAGCATGCTTATGATGTCCTCATGACCACCGATCAAAGTGCATCTGCTGACATTGTTTTGGATAGGCCGACATGTGCATACATTAACTTGGGAGGTATTGAAGATTTCCCGCAAACAAAAGATGCAGATAGCCATGCTTGGTTGGAATGGTACGACCCCACCAACGATGTCTATTTCAAAAAACGCATCATTCTCAATGCACAGGGTAATAGTTCGATGGGAGCACCAAAGAAAAACGGAACAATGGATTTCTGCGAAGATGAATGGATAGGAGACGAAACAACCAAAATAACCATTGGGGACTGGGTACCGCAAGATAGTTACCATATCAAAGCATATTATGCAGATTGGTTACGTGGAGTGGGAGCTGTTGGTTATTGGATATATGATGATATCATAGCGGACCATAGTACCTATTTGGAACGGGCAGGAGTACAAGGCTATAAAGAAGGTGCCCGCTGCTATCCTGACGGCTTCCCTTGCGTAGTCTATTTGAATGGAGATTTCTACGGAATCTACGCTTGGCAACTCAAAAAGGATAGAGACAATATGGGTATGAAGAAAAAAGAAACCATGCACATCCATTTAGATGGGACATT
Source organism: Candidatus Colicola caccequi (assembly GCA_018065205.1). Taxonomy (GTDB): domain Bacteria; phylum Bacteroidota; class Bacteroidia; order Bacteroidales; family Paludibacteraceae; genus Colicola; species Colicola caccequi. Next base: position 5,215 of record JAGHTR010000158.1, on the reverse strand, counting down.
GTCAGACGTGACTTTTTGGGACGAAACAATTGATTGGACGCAATTTGAGATTCGGAATCCTAAAAATCTTTATTGTGTGACAGTAACAGCTAAGGGGAAATATGCCAAATACGATGGTGATCAACCTTGTGAATTGATAGATGAAACAATGCCACTATATGACCCAACCAACGAGGATCATGTGCGTACGGCACAAGTGAAACATGCTATTGAAAAATTAAGTAGATATTATGCCGAAATAGCCACATTAGCCACTCCGCAGCAGAAGAGGCAAGCCATTGCAGACCGTTTGGATATAACAAGTTTGATAGACTACTTTGTCTTGGAAAGAGTCATCAATAACTGTGACGGAACAGCGGGGAAAAATTGTCAATGGTTTACGTATGACGGAACAAAATGGTTTGTTGCCCCCTATGATTTAGACTGCACGTTTGGAAATGTTTGGACAGGAGAATTCATTTTGCCTGCTACATGGTCTTGCTGGTGGGGGGATTATAAACATCCGGCTTATATCAGCATATTACATTTGTGCTATAGCTTCTACGAGCAGAACATACAACAACGATACATAGACTTACGCCAATCTCAGGCAATTACACCCGAGCAAATTAATACCTATTTAGACGAGTGGTACAATGATATCGGAGCAGATTATTATTCATCGGAATATACCAAATGGTCCAATAGCCTTTGTATCCGTCCGACAATATGTAATCCTAATTGGACAATGGTCCTGGATTGGACAGGATTTGGTTCTACCATAAAAGAATATGACCCTAATCGCACTTATCATGCCGGAGATAGATGTTGTACCGGAATATGCATATTTGAAGCAACGGCAACAACTACCGGAGTTTTTCCTTATCAACAGATTGGATATGTTGACAATCTGCAACGATACAAAGATTGGATTACGGAACGCATCCGGTTGATGGATGAATGGTGGGGATATAAAACCGACTTATCAACCATTCGTTCAAACATCGCCCCAATAAATCGCAAGTACTATAACTTATTAGGAGCAGAAGTTACGGAACAGACGTCCGGTATAGTAATCTCCAATGACGGACACAAGAGAATAAATTTATGATTATCGATGCAAAATAAGTTTAACATATTTTCTCCTTGGACAGTGAATCTCCTTCATTGGGGACTTATTGTGCTTTTGTTGCTTGTTTTGCCAACTACCTTGTGGCCACTTACTCAGCGATTTTGGATTAGTTTATGCTTGTGGATATTTTTCTTTTCTATATCTTCCTTATTAGTCGGTTGGCGAGAGACCCCTTTACCATTGACAGATGTTCCTTTCACGTTCAATCAAGTGGTATATAATATTTTCCTCTGCGTATCTATTGTTATTACGCCGTTATATCTTTATGAGATGTACAAACTAACTCTTGATTATGGACTAGACAATATGATGTATTCTGCAAGAATGGTTGCCTTAGATCAAGATACGAAAATTGGAATTGTGAGGTATAGTATTCTGATAAATCAAGCATTATTTGTAACGACAGTATTTGCGGGGAAACAAATATCATGGTGGAAACATGTTTTAGTTACCATCCTTTATGCCTCATGCGGTTTAGCCATAATGGAGAAGGGAGTTTTTATCTTCATGGGAATCATTGCTGTGATGGTTTACTATATGCGTGGTATGATTCGTGTTAGACATATTATTGTTGTTGGACTGCTATTTATTATGAGTTCTTTTATATTTACAATAGCTAGATCGGATGATTTTGAATCCATCAAAGACAAGTCTTCTTTCTCGGAGTTTTTTGAGGTTTATCTTTTAGCCAGTCCTGTTGCCTATTCTTATATGTCGGAGGAGACTTCCAATCAGTGGGGAGTCAATACTTTTTCGCAATTTTATATGTTGGCGAATAAATTACATGCGGGACAATATGAGGAAAGAAAAAAATTACAAGAATTCATTGATGTTCCGTTAATGACGAATACATATACTGTTTTTCAACCATTTTATCTTGATTTTGGTCAATGGGGGGTGGCTATTTTTGCTATTATTTACGGAATCTTATTAGGGTTGTCGTATAGAAGTTTTCGAGGTGGTAATTCCTATGCAGCCCTCTTATATGCCTATTTGTTGGTTATGCTATGTACACAATTCCATCAAGAAGAGATATTCACATCATTTATTCGCACCATGCAATATTGCTTCTTTGCGTTTTTACTTATTATCCCTTCTTCACAGATTAAAGAAAAGCATCATGAAACAAACGACTAATATTGCCATCCTGTTAGCCACCTATAATGGTGCTCGCTATTTGTCAGAGCAGATGGATTCGCTAATTGCCCAAACATATTCTAATTGGCAGTTATTTATTCATGATGATGGCTCACAGGATGATACAACCTCTATCTTGGAGAGATATGAAGCGATGGATACTCGTATTCATGTGTTGCACTACCCAATACAAGGTGATGCTTGTCGTAATTTTATGAGTTTAATGAATGCTGTACAAGCTCCTTATTATATGTTCTGCGATCAAGATGATGTGTGGCTACCGGATAAGATAGAAAGGGAGATGGAACTGATGCAACAATGCGAGCAACAATATCCGAACAAGCCCGTTATCGTCCATTCTGATTTACAAGTGGTGGATAGTGGATTACGTACGATTAGTCCTTCTTTTTGGGAGTATGAGAATATTCAGATAGAACGATATCAGCGATGGGAGGATTTTTCGCATGGTTGTCTCACGACAGGTTGTACAATGTTGTTTAATGATAAGATTAAGGCACTTACACTTCCTGTTACCAATTCAACACTTATGCATGACGAATGGGTGACCCTATGTGCTATTGCCCAAGATGGTATTATCGCTCCGTTACGTTGCGCAACTATGTTATACCGTCAACATAGCGACAATACATTAGGTGCTCAGAGTTCCGCTCTTCGGCATTCGCTTACATACCTTTGTTCTCATATCGGACAAATAATACGCGCCAATATCGACCATTATAAACAAATGAAGGCCATTCGCTCAATTTCGGTATTCGCCTATCTTAAACATAAGTTATTATGATTAGTGTTTGCATCGCAACATATAATGGTGAAAAATATATTAGAGAACAACTAATGTCTATTCTGCCTCAATTGAGTGCAGAAGATGAGGTTATTATCTCAGACGATGCTTCAACAGACAATACATTGCAAGTTATAAGCGATTTGCACGATTCGCGCATACAAATCTACCACCATACTTCATACGAGCCATGTTACTTCCCATTGGATAAATCAACACATAATTTTGAGAATGCGCTCATACATGCAAAAGGAGAATATATTTTCCTTTCGGATCAAGATGATATATGGTTATCTGATAAAGTAACAACAATGTTGCAAGAATTGGCAGTATATGATTTAGTTGTACATAATTGCCAAGTAGTGGACGCACAACTCAATACAATTTGTCCTTCATACTTTGATTTGGTACACATACACAAAGGAATATGGGCGAATATTTACAAAAATTCATGTCTGGGTTGTTGTATAGCATTTAGACGTCATCTATTGGATACGGCATTGCCCTTCCCATCTCATTATGTTGCGCATGATCAATGGCTTGTCATTTGTGCGAGTCTAAAAGGAACAATGTCTTTGGTACATCAACCATTCTTATTATATAGAAAACATAACACATCACAGACACCGAGTGGGGAAAAAAGTGCTCATAGTTGGAGTTTCAAAATTAAGTATCGTTTAGTAGTGGTATATTATACCCTATTAAAAATATTGCATATTAACTAATGAAAATTCTGTTTTGTGATAATCGATTAGGTGGATTGCTTGGATTTAGAATTGATATTATCCGGCATTTACATCAACAAGGGCATGAGATTGTTCTTGTAGTTCCGCCTCCGTCATCTGATTGGGATAAAGTCGGAATACAAATAGAAGGCGTCAAAATTGTGTACGTTGCTATGAATCCTAATGGGCATAATCCCATCGCGGACATCAAATTGTTTAATCAATATATTCGTATATTCAAACAGGAACATCCCAATTTGATTTTTACCTATACCATCAAGCCCAATATATATGCCAATATATCGGCGCGATTGCTGCATATTCGGACAATCAGTATGGTTGCCGGTTTGGGATATGCTTTTGAAGGCAGTAGTCTTCTAAAGAGAATGATTCGCCGTATGTGTCAATTGGGACTTCGTGCAGCAGAAAAGATTCTTGTTCTAAATCAAAACAATTATGACATCCTGCTTGAACATCGTTTTGCTACCAAGGATCAGTTAGTCTTGTTACAAGGAGGAGAAGGTGTTAATCTGGCGTGCTATCCATATGCTCCAAGTTCATATGCCGATGGTGTGACATTTCTAATGGTTTCTCGAATCTTATACAATAAAGGATATAGGGAGTTTGTTGGAGCTGCGAGATACGTACTAAAACGCAATTCCAATGTCAGATTTGAATTATTAGGACCGACTGCTTATGATAGTCCGATGGGGGTGCCTCATCAAGTATTGGAAGCAGATCGTTCCAGCGGTGCGTTCAATTATTTGGGGGTGTCAAATCATGTTGCACAACTGCTTAGCAGACCCAATGTTGTGTTGGTATTGCCCAGTTATTATCCGGAGGGACTCAATCGCTCTTTAATGGAAGCTTGTGCTGTTGGTCGTCCTATTATTACAACCAATATTCCTGGGTGTCAAGAGACTGTCGATGAGGATAAAAACGGATATCTTGTTCCGATAAAGGATGTACATGCTTTGGCTGCTGCAATGGAACGTTTTATTCAATTGGACGAGGACAAAAAACAGACGATGGCGCAACACAGTTACATGCTCGCAAAAGAGCGATTTGATGTACAAGAAGTTATTCAATTATACGAAACTTTGATATAACGATGAATGATATAATAGGCAGGATTATGATAAATAATTGTATTTTTTGCTAATTTATTTGCCTATATCAAAAAAAAATAGTATCTTCGCACACTAAATAAATAATTATGTTTGGAATACATACCATATTAAAACTATTTTGTTGCGCCTTCTTGTCCCTGATAGCGGTGCAATGGATATTCTTCCGTATTCTCAAAATTGCTAAGATTAAGCACTTGGAGGATGTGCCAGATGCACGAAAACTGCAAAAGCAACCCATTCCTTTCTTAGGCGGATTGGCCGTTTTCTTTGGGCTTACCATTGGAATTATTTTAGCGGCATGCCTTTTCCC
>JAGHTR010000060.1 GCA_018065205.1 Candidatus Colicola caccequi | reverse complement strand
CTCAAATCTATCGGTGGTTATTCGGCTGCCAAGTTGCGTCGTTATCAAGACCTTATTGATGCACATATTTCACGCAATAATTGGAATGTGCTGAATATGCTCAATACTAAGTACATCATCACCCGCGACGGTGTGTATCCCAATCCTGACGCGTTTGGCAATGCGTGGTTTGTGGACGATGTGTATTATGTAGATAATGCCAATGCTGAATCTGATGCACTCAATACAGTTGATTTGCGTCGCGTGGCTGTTATGGATACTACCGACGCTCCTAACCAAATCTCAATGCAGGACTTAGCCGTGTCTTTACCGACGGCGAGCCGACAGCGAACCGACGGCGAAGACTTGGATGAAGCAATTATCAATCTTACATCTTACGCTCCGAATAAACTTGTTTATGAGGCACAAACGCAGCAAGAACGGCTGGCTGTTTTCTCGGAAATCTATTATCCGTATGATTGGCATTTGTACATAGATGGCGAAGAGTCGCCAATCTATCGTGTTGACTACACGCTGCGTGCTGCTCGTATTCCACAAGGAAAGCACGAACTCGTCATGGAATTCGTGCCTGCTGCTCTCCAAACAGATAAGTGGTGTATGGCTATTCTGATTTTGGCTATTATGCTTAGTCTGATAGTGCTTGGAGTACATCTTTTCTCCAACGCTCGCCAATAATAGTCATATCAAATGATTTAGCTTTCTCAACGGCTGCGGCTCCCATTTGAAGACGTTTGTCGGAGTTAAGCATCAACTCTGTTAAAGATTCGTACATGGCATGTAAATCGTTGTCCGGAGCAACGATGCCATTCTTGTCGTGGTCAATAATATCGTTGGCTGCCCCGTATGAATGAAATGCGCAAGGTATAACCCCTTTCGGCATACATTCCATTAAAACCATCGGCCAACCTTCGTATGAGGACGGAGATAGTAATATGGAGGCTTTTTGATAATAAGGTTGTGGGTCTTGCCGTCCTACCAAAACAACATGCTTAAGGTGATATTTGTTGATGAGCCACTTGTAGTATCCTTCGGAAACGCCTTCGCCAATAATCGTTAGTTTCCAGTCGTTGAGAAGAGGATTCTTCTCTATCTTCTGCCAGACGCGTAAGGCGTATGAGATACGTTTTTGAGGTTCATACAAACGACCGACGACAATAATATCTTTCTCTTTGCGGCTCAAGTCTTCTTTGTTGATATACTCTCCCAAAGGCAACGGATTGTGTACAACGGCAAATTTATCGTCTCGGGTAGAGTGGGCGATGTTCAAATATTGTTGAACGTACTCTTGTGAAAAGACGACTACTTTATCGGATGTCTCCAAGGGTTGCGCATACCTCTCTCGAATGACTGCCTGAATAAGTTTGGAACTGAACGGGCGGCTTATCGTAATGAGCCACTTTCGCAATGCATCCATCAACAGACCTTTATGGGTCAAGTTGTAATAAACCATGGAGAATGCGGTATAAGAGCGAGTCTCATAACCGGGCATAAAATGGATGCAGTAG
>JAGHTR010000115.1 GCA_018065205.1 Candidatus Colicola caccequi | reverse complement strand
GATGGCTATTTTAAAGACTTAGGTGTTGATGTTGTTTGGTTAACTGACCCCTACGAGCAGATCCACGGATGGACTACCGGTAGTGGAATAGTCAACGACTTTCCACACTATGGTTATCATGGCTACTATCCCTTGGATTACACCGAAATGGATAAGAATTTTGGTACAATTGCTGAATTTAGGGTGCTAATCCACGAACTGCATGCACAAGGCATTCGTGTTATGTTAGGGGCTAATATCAACGATGTCGGTTATCCAACCTTTGCTGATGCTATCGAATGGGGCTACGCATCCACTGATTCATGGGATAGTGAGTGGAGACCCGAACGAGGCAAGGAATATCTCCAATTTTTAAACGATGTGTATGATAGCCCTAATTGGTTCACTACCGCTTGGTTGCGCCGACCTCATGACACAACAGATCCCTTGCAAACCACTCTTTACGGTCTGCCGGATGTACTTACTGAAAACACACACACCGTAAACTTACCTACTTTCTGGCTACGTAAATGGGAACAAGAAGGAGATAATAACGATGCTTGGACGTGGCCTGAAATGAAAGCGCTACGCAAGAACATGCCTCTCTCTCCATCTGAATACCAAATACTCTATATCAGCGCTTGGGTGCGCGAATTTGGTATTGATGGCTACCGATGCGATGTTGTCGAATATGTCCATCCTGCACGTTGGAAACAGTTATACGATAGTTGTAATGCCGCCTTGCAAGATTGGAGACATAATCATCCTAACGATCCTGCTTCCCAATGGACAGAACCTATTTATTTTACAGGAGATCATGAAGAAGCATTCATTACACGGCTTCCTGAATACGAAGCATTTGGTTTCGCATCGATGGTTAATATGTTCTTTCCTAAGGATGGCAACTTAAGCACCATAACCGCCGTTTGGCAACAATATGCCGATTCAATGCAGCAATGGAACAATTGGATGCCGTTCTCTTATCTGAATAATGCCTATTTTCGCGATGCCGCAATGGATAGAATGGAAGACTGTGCTACATCATTTCTACTGGCCCCTGGAGCGGTACAAATATTCTATGGAGATGAAGTGGCACGTGCGATGAGCGATGCACGTTACAATGTGGATGCAGCACAAGCATTCCGTAGTGATTACGATTGGAACAACACCAATACCCAACTGCTGCAACACTACCAAAGACTGGGACTGTGGCGACATCGCCACCCTGCTGTAGGAGCCGGTCAACAAACAACTCTTGATAGTACGACGTGTTATCGTACCATGGATGCTGACGAAGTGGTTATCGCTCTGAAGCCGGTAGTGGGAGCACCCATCAAAGTGCCCGATTCTTGGAATGGACACCTTGTTAAAAATGCTTATACAAACGAGATTCAAAAGGCTCAAAATGGCACCATTACCCTCACTCAGCCATCTGCCAACGTTGCACTCTTAGAAATAAACAAACATTAGGCTGGACACTATATTTTAAATAATGAGAATCTTTAGCACATCATATAAACGTGGATTAGCAGTAAGTTTACTGTTACTTTTTGCTACGTACTATATTGATGTAAATTGCTTTGTTCACTCGCACGTCGTGAATGGTGTGACCATCGTTCACTCACACATTCATAGAGATTCTCACCATACATCTGATGACGGTGGACACACCGCTTGGCAAGTTAATCTGATTGCCAATATCCATAACAATTTCGTTTGTACGGAATCGGCACAAGCGACTGATTGTAGTTTTTCGGAATATCTTATTGAGACCATCGGCTGCGAACAAGATTGTCTTGCGGAGCAGATTCATGGTGTTCATTTTGTTTGGCGAGCACCGCCTGTAGGCATATTTATTGCTTAATCATTTTTTTTATTTTAATCATTTGACTTCTATCCATAAGTAGAGGTCTTAATCGCGATATAATATGTCAACAATACAAAAATCATTTTGTATGGCTACATTATGTATGTGCGCCATACATCTATATGCTGCAACCGATTCCCATATCACGGGACATGTGCTGAATGCAGCCACCCAAGAACACTTGGGATATATCAATGTTCAACTAAAAGGTACTGCCATCGGTTGTATGACCGACGAGAGTGGGCATTACTTCCTGAAAAATGTACCATTAGGTACACAAACCATCGTTTTCTCTATGGTGGGCTATAAAACAAAGGAGATACCTGTCACGATACAAGCTGATTCTACCTATGTACTGGATGTGTCAATCGAGGAGGGTAGTTATCTGCTGGAGAACGTAGTGGTTTCTGCCAATAAATACGAGACAAAGCAAAAAGAAGTGGCAACTATTGTCAATGTAATCTCCCCACTCATCATAGAAAATACTGCCTCCAACTCAATGGCTGATGTGCTGAATTTTCAACCCGGTTTGCGAGTAGAGATGTCATGCTGCAACTGTGGCGTACCTCAACTGCGAATCAATGGTTTGGAAGGACAATACAGTCAAATACTGCTTGACTCACGCCCGATATTCTCGTCTTTAGCCAGTGTTTATGGATTGGAGCAAATACCTACCGGTATGGTGGATCGTGTAGAAGTGATTCGTGGTGGGTGTAGTGCCCTGTTTGGCGCGAATGCAATAGGAGGTGTGGTGAATATCATTACTAAAGAACCCTGTCGCAACTATATTAACCTGAGCAACCAAAGTGCTTTTACCGAGACAGGTTCGTTTGATATCAATACCAATATGAACGCATCAGTTCTCTCTCCCAATGAGAAAATAGGTTTGTATCTATTTGGTGTCAGACGTGACCGCAAACAATATGACCGAGATGGTGACGGCTATAGCGATATCCCTAAGTTGCAAACGACTACACTCGGTTTTCGTTCTTTCTTTAAAACCAGCAATTATTCAAAAATAACGCTTGAGTATCATCATACTACCGAGTTTCGCCGTGGTGGCTATGGAATTGATTCGTTGCAGCCGCACGAGTCTCCCCTCACAGAGCAACTCAAACACAATATTGATGCCGGTAGCCTTCGTTGGGACTATTACACTGCTGACAATCGGCATAGTGTGACACCATACGTCTCGTTTCAGCACACGGCGCGTGAAAGTTATTTCGGCACCAATTACAACCCGAACGCCTACGGTCAGTCAAAGGACATAACCGCCGTCGTGGGCGGTCAATATCGTTTCTCGTATCCTTGCGGTAAGATGCCTGCGGATTTGAGTGCCGGTATAGAGTATTCGTTCAACCAACTGCACGACCAAATTTTGGGCTATAATCGAAATCTTTGGCAGACGGTGCATCTCTATGGCGGTTATGTGCAAAACGAGTGGAAGAACACGCAATGGTCTATTTTGATAGGAGGACGATTAGAGAAACATAACTTGCTTAAAAAGCCTATTTTTACACCGCGTGCCAGTGTGCGTTATACACCTATCAAGGACTTGATTCTGCGTGTGGGTTATGCAAGCGGATACCGTGCCCCACAAACATACGACGAAGATTTGCATGTGGGAGCAGTAGGTGGCGAAGTCCATCTCATTTCGTTGGACCCCAATCTTAAAGAGGAGCGAAGTCACTCTGCTACATTAAGTATTGATTGGTATAAATCTGTAAGAAAATGGGATATCAATTTCACAGCAGAGGGATTCTTTACCCAACTCAACAATGTGTTTGCCCTACGCGAAGACGGACACGATGAACAGGGCAATCTGTTGCTCACGCGTGTTAATGCCTCTGGAGCACGAGTGGCAGGAGTGAACGTAGAAGGCAAAATAGGGTATGGTAGATTATTTACACTTCAAATAGGATACACCTATGAGCAAAGCCGCTACATAAAAGATTTTCAATGGAGTCCGACCATTGCTCCGCAAAAACGCATGTTCCGCACGCCTGACCATTATGGATTCTTTATCGTCAATATCCATCCTGTCAAGGGCCTAAATAT
>JAGHTR010000056.1 GCA_018065205.1 Candidatus Colicola caccequi | reverse complement strand
CTAAGTAGCGATTTGGCAACATTGTTTACTGGCCGCACAATGGAAATTAAAGTATATCCGTTCTCGTTTGCTGAATTTATTCAGTATTTTGGTAGTACTGATATTCAACATTCTTTTGATGATTATGTGATTCAAGGTGGAATGGCGGGATCGTATGTGTATCCGGATCTGAGGGATAAACATAAGTATATTGCAGATGTTTATGATACTCTTATTTTACGTGATATTCGTCAAAAATATAACCTGCGGAATTACTATTTAATGGACTGTCTAAGTGATTTTATGTTGGATAATGTGGCTAATCTAACCTCTGTGAGGAATGTGGCGCAAACGCTTTGTTCTGCAAAATTGGCAACAAATGATAAAACATTAGGTTCTTATATAAAATATTTATGCTCGGCTTTCGCTTTCTACAAGGTACGCCGCTTTGATATTCGTGGCAAAAAATACATTGCTTCGCAGGATAAATATTATTTGGCAGATCATGCGTTCCGTTTTGCTAAATTAGGCACTAAAAATATGGATTATGGGAGAATATATGAGAACATCGTGGCGATGGAATTGCAGCGTAGAGGATATGAAGTGTATGCAGGAATGCTATATCAAAAAGAGATAGATTTTGTGGCACTAAAACAAAACGAGAAGATTTACATTCAAGTTAGTGATGATTTATCTAATCCGGAAACTTTTAAACGAGAATATACTCCTCTTTTACAGATAAAGGAAGCCTATCCCAAGATGATTATTGCAAGAACCCGGCATTTGGACTATGACTATCAAGGCATTGTGATAAAGGACCTCGCTCATTGGTTGCGAGAGGGATGAGAGATAGGAGCGTTTTTTGTTAAAAAACACACTTTTTCTTGCGTATATGGAAAAAAAGTATTACCTTTGCAGCCGAAACAGTGTGATATATATGCAGTTGTGCTAGTTTATTTGGCAAAATCCGTAGTGTTATTATGAAAACATACGATAAGAATCAAATTATTCATGCTTGTATCACTATTTTGGTGATTATTGCGTTGTATTTTTTAATGCGCCGATTGAGTGGCGTATTGGTCCCGTTTTTGGTGAGTTGGTTTATTGCGTACATGTTATGTCCGCTTGTACGTTTTTTTCAGTACAAATGTCGGTTTAAGAATCGTGCGTTATCGGTGACGATGGCGATGATTGTGCTATTGGCTATCTTGGTGGGTTTTAACTGGTTGATCGTGCCACCTATGATGGACGAGATGGCGCATTTATGTGACTATATTACTACGCACTTGCATGCGGAACAGTTAGGCAAATATTTGCCTATGGATTGGGTAACTCAGTATCAGCAGAACAGGGATTCGTTCAGTCTGTCTGCCATTTATACCAATCAGGGAGTTATGGATGCACTCAAGGCTGCTACCCCTAAAATATGGCACATGCTCACCAATGGAGTGGCGGCTCTTACTAAAATGGGCGTTGTTATGGTGTGTGTGCTATATATATTCTTTTTGCTCTTAGATTGGGAGCAATTGGATAAAGAAATGTTAGCTATGGTACCAAAGAAATATCGCAGTATGGTGCAAATGGTGATGACCGATATATCCGTTAATATGCAATCGTATTTCCGCAACCAAGGTTTAGTGGCATTGATTGTGGGAATTATCTTTGGTGTTGGATTTGAGATCATTGGTTTGCCGTTAGGTATCGTAATGGGTATATTGATAGGCTTGATGTCGATGGTGCCTTATTTGAAAGCCTTGGGCATTCCTCCATGCTTACTACTGGCTTTATTGGAGAGTGTAGAAACCGGACGCTCATTTTGGCTACTATTGGTTATTATGATTGCTATCTTCTGCTTTGCTCAGTTCATGGATGATTTTGTTCTTACTCCGCGTATTATGGGTAAAGCGATGGGACTACATCCTGCTGTTATCTTGTTGGCACTTAGTATTTGGGGTAGCCTATTAGGCGTAGCAGGTATGCTGATTGCTTTACCTCTTACTACAATCATCATTGATTATTACAAGCGTTTTGTGATGAAGATTGATCCTCGTAGCGAGAAGAGTTGAGTCTGGCGACATGCGTAACACCAAGTGGGAAAACTACAAACGTTAACGTCAAAACAAAAATAGCGACCCGAAAAGGTCGCTATTCTTAGTTGCGGAGGATGGGATCGAACCACCGACCTTCAGGTTATGGGCCTGACGAGCTACCACTGCTCTACTCCGCGATAATAGAACCCGCTACGAACTGCGTTCCTCACGAATTCGAGTGCAAAGGTACTGCTTTTTTCTCAATTATGCAAATAAAATGACAATAAAATGCGTTTTTTTGCAAAAAATACTAAAAAAAATTGTGTAATTCAAAAAAAAAGTGTACTTTTGTGGGCTTTTTGCGTAGGTGTGCGCTCGCATATAGGGGTACGCGAACATTAAGTAAGGTAAAAAAGACAAAAAAATATTACTAAAAATAATTAATTATCAAAATTATGCAAAACAAAGGATTAGTTCGAATTATGGCGGTGTGCTTAGCACTTGTATGCGCCTTTTATTTGAGTTTCTCCTTAGTTACTTCTCATTACAACAAGAAGGCTAAGGAGTATGCCGGCGGTGATGCCGCTAAAGAGTATGCTTATCTGGATTCCATCGCTCCTGAGAAAGTGTGGTTCGGTTACACGCTGAAAGAGTGCCGTGAGAAAGAACTCAACTTGGGTCTGGACTTGAAGGGTGGTATGAACGTAACCATGGAGGTTTCCGTTCCTGAAATCCTTCGCGCTTTAAGTGGTTACAACACCTCGGAGAACTTCGACAAAGCCATGAAGATGGCTCAGGACAAACAGAAGAACAGCGGTGCTGACTTCGTTACTCTTTTCATTGAGTCCTACAAGGAGATTGATGCTAACGCCCAACTCGCCAGCGTCTTCTCTACGTTTGAACTCAAAGATAAAGTCACCCTCACTTCCACCAATGACGAAGTGGAGAAAGTGATTCGTGAAGAGGTTGATGGCGCTATCAATAACTCGTTTAACGTGCTCCGCACCCGTATCGACCGTTTCGGTGTTGTTCAACCTAACATCCAAAAACTCAGCCAAGCAGGTCGTATCCTGATTGAGTTACCGGGTATTAAAGAACCTGAGCGCGTTCGTAAACTCCTTCAAGGTAGTGCTAACCTGGAGTTCTGGGAGACGTACGAATTCAACGAGATCCTGCCCGCTATCGCCCAAATTGACCGCGAATATGCAAAGATTAACGTAAACGATAACGCAAACGAGAACGCAAACGGTGCCTCCGGGCACTCCGATAAAGAGGACGAGGACGTTGATGCTAACGAAGATATTGCTTCGTTGGTAGAGAGCCTTGCCGAGGATACCTTAGCTCAAACGGAAGATAACGCTGCTGCCGTAGAGCAATATAAGAAAGATCATCCTCTGTTCGCTATCATGACGCCCAGCATCAACCAAGCCGGACAAGCCTTCCGTGGACCTGTCGTTGGTACCGTTCATTACACCGATACCGCTCGTGTTAACGCTATGCTTAACTCCACGATTGCTAAGCAAGTGCTGCCACGTGACCTCCGCTTCTTCTGGACCGTCAAGGCTATTGATGAAGCCGGTGCTTACTATCAGTTAATCGCCCTCAAGGCTCAACGCGATGGTCGTGCTTCTCTGGAAGGTGACGTGATTACCGACGCTCGCGCTGACTTTGGTCAACTGTCTGCTTACGCTACCGTAAGTATGTCCATGAACGCTGAAGGTGCTAAGGCTTGGCAACGTATCACCAAAGACAATATCGGTAAATCTGTAGCCATCGTATTGGATGGTTATGTATATAGTTTCCCAACTGTTCAAAACGAAATCGCCGGTGGTAATAGTCAGATTACCGGTAACTTTACCGTAGAAGAGGCCAAGGACTTGGCTAACACCCTTAAATCCGGTAAGATGCCTGCTCCGGCTCGCATCATCCAAGAGGACGTAGTTGGTCCGTCGCTGGGTCACGAAGCCGTTGTAAACGGTTTATGGTCATTCGCCCTGGGCTTCCTGCTCATCCTTATTTACATGGTCTTCTACTATGGTTGGATCCCCGGTCTGATTGCCGATGGTGCTCTGTTATGCAACGTGGTACTGTTGGTAGGTATCTTGTCTTCCTTCTCTGCCGTTCTAACCTTACCGGGTATCGCCGGTATCGTGCTGACAATGGGTATGGCGGTGGATGCTAACGTGCTTATCTACGAGCGTATCCGCGAGGAGTTAAGAGCCGGTAAGAACCTCAAACGTGCTATCGAAGATGGTTTCAAGGGTGCTATCTCTGCCATCGTTGACTCTAACGTAACGTCCTTCCTGACCGGTGCTATCTTGGCTATCTTCGGTACGGGTCCTATCAAGGGCTTCGCCGTAACGTATATGATTGGTATTATCTCGTCCTTCCTGACCGCAGTCTTCCTGACTCGTCTATGGTTAGAGGCTTATGCTAAGAACGAGGATGCTGACGTTACCTTCACCACTCCGTGGATGAAGAACTTCCTGCAGAACGTTCACGCTAAGTTCGTGGAGAGCCGCAAGGTATTCTATATCATCTCCGGCACTTTGGTAGTTGTTGGTCTGCTTGGTCTGGAGCCTCACATGTTTGGTAAACTGAACCTCGGTATTGACTTCTCCGGAGGTCGTAACTACGTAGTTCGTTTCGCTCAGGATGTGAATACCCAAGCCGTTGAACAAAGTCTGACCGATGCCTTTATGGCTCAGAACCCCGAAGGTGAGAACCTTAGTATGCGTGTTATCACCATTGGTAGTCAAAACCAAGTGCGTATCTCGACTAACTTCAAGATTCATGAGAACAGCGAGACCTTAGATGACGAAATCGAGGCTCTGTTGTACGAAGGACTGAAGACCTACTTGCCCGAAGGAACGACGCTGGATGAGTTCAAGTCCACCGAAATCAATCCTGAGGTTGGTATCATGCAATCGCAAAAAGTAGGTCCGGCTATTGCTGACGACATTACTACGGCTGCCTTCATCGCTGTCATCTGCGCATTGATTGGTATCTTCTTGTATATCCTGTTGCGCTTCCGTAACTTTGCATACTCTACCGGTGCCGTTGTAGCCCTGGCTCACGACTCAATCATCGTATTAGGTTGCTACGCTCTATTATGGAAAGTGATGCCTTTCTCTATGGAGATTGACCAAAGTTTTATTGCGGCTATCCTGACCGTTATCGGTTACTCAATCAACGATACCGTGGTTATCTTTGACCGTGTACGTGAATACAACACGCTCTATAGCAAACGTGATCGT
>JAGHTR010000200.1 GCA_018065205.1 Candidatus Colicola caccequi | reverse complement strand
GTGTTACAGAGATTGGAATATATGCATTCTACGCTTCCTCCGCTTTGACTTCCGTTACTTTCTTAGGTAATGCTTGCCAAAATGCTATCGGTGAGATGGCTTTCATGAATGTTGGAGACCCCGATCCTGCTCTCTTGACGCTGCCTAACAGCTGGACAGGAACTCTGCCGGACGAGGATGGCAATTGGTATGGCGGCAAGTTTGAATTAAGTGAAGATCCTACCGCTCTGCCTACATTGTTTGGCGATGGCGTGAAAGGAAACAAGTTCATGCACAACGGACAAATGATTATCCGCAAGGACAACAAAACCTACAACGCCGTTGGACAAGAGTTATAACCCCCTCGCCCGTTTGTGTTTCAAATCACCCAAAAATGCTATTATTTGATTAAAATTACATTTTTTGCTCCAAAATTTGCACATATCAAAAAAAGTTGTATCTTTGCACCACTTTTCAATAAATGAATAAATTAACTAATCAAATTCAAAAATTATGAACAAAACAATTAAATTATTTTTGGCATTAGCCATAGGTGCTTTTGCTGTATTCACGAATGGTTGTAAACCAAAAGAAGACGTTGAAGCCCCTTCTTCACGTACGTTAGAGGCGGACACTCTGCCGCATTGGATGTCCCTGCTTCCTGATGATACTCCTCTTTTTAATCTAACGATTCCTTGCCTCCACGATGCAGGCACATACTATTTCAATGGTGATAACAAATTAGCATTATCCATCAAAGACCAAGTCTATGACTACAAAGACGCTTGGAACTGGGGCGCACGCGCTTTTGATCTCCGCATCGCGTATGACTACGACTGGGATGGTTTTGCTGAGTGCTGCCGTTTCTTCCATGGAGATAATGAGACTGCTATTTTTTTTGATTATGGTCCTATGAATCTTATCTATGACGATGTGGATAATCATTTTCCTGCTCCTTCTGCTTTAGACGGAGAGTGCATGATTCTGATTGTTAAGAAAGAGTATATGGAGGATGAAAGTTACACAATCAACGTGTTTGAATACTTGATGGCTAAGCTCATCAATAAGTATGGCAAAGACCGTTTTATTGCATACCATGACAACATGACATTAGGCGAGGCACGTGGTAAGATTATTGTCATTGTACGAAACGAAGAATATACGCACAATTATCAAAAAGAAGTTGGTGGTTGCACCACACCTTTAGTTCCCATCAACTATGCGACCCGTTTTATGGATAGTAAGGACGACATCATTACTACTATCACCACCGAATCGGACTTACATGTATATGTAGATGCCCAAAAAGTAGCTACTTACAAATATCATTCGCAAGACATCTATGACCTTAAGGACTTTTCATACAAAAAGAAATACGACGCCTTCTGCATGTTGGCAGGTGGTAATCCTATGGGACATATTTCTTTTAATGGAATGAACGCCGTTGAGTGGGAGGATGTCATTGTGGCAGAACTACCCGAAGGTTGGGATTGCTGCCATAGGATGAACGAGTGGGTAAGTCAAGCATTTGAGAAGCACGAGATCTATGGTGGTGGTATTATCTTATGCGATATGTACGGAGCCACCACTTGCGGTAGTAGTATTGGCACGTTCCATGGAGATCGTCTTGCCCGCGCGATGATTCGCCATAATTTTACGAAATAATGCAAGAGGTATAAAGAAA
>JAGHTR010000131.1 GCA_018065205.1 Candidatus Colicola caccequi | reverse complement strand
ATAGGTCTGTATATCGCTCCGGAGTATAGAGGGCACGGACTGGGTGCGCAAGCCATGGACCAATTAGAGCAATATGCCTTCGGTTTCCTGCATCTACGACTCATTTATGCGGTGGTGGCGGAAACAAATCTTGCATGCCGAAAAATCTACGAAGGCAGGAATTATATGTGTTCATCCCCTCTTCGTTATTGGACACTTGACTCTTCTGCACTTATTTATTCCAAATGCCACGATTATGACGATTAAGACTTTTTATTGCAATCCATATCGGGAATGCACGTATGTCGTGACTATCAAGGAGGGACAGTGCTTTATTGTTGATCCGGGTATGTACGGAGAAAAAGAAGAGAAACGCGTGCAAGATTACTTGGATGAGAATAAACTGACTCCCATTGCCATTCTTATTACCCACTACCATCCGGACCATATATGCGGACTGGAGTATATGAAGCGCACTTATCCGAATGCTAAGATTATTGATATCAATGTTATCGGTGTGCCAGGAGGCACCGTCAACGTTAACGTCAACGTCCATGTCATTCCTACACCCGGGCATAAAGAGGATGCCGTATGTTTTTACTTTGAGGATGAAGGTATTATTTTCACCGGTGATACGTTGTTTATGGAGTCTGTCGGACGCACCGACTTGCCGGGAGGTGATACGGTGGCGTTAATGCAGTCGCTAAAGAAATTAGAAGCGTTGCCAAAGGCTACGCAGGTCTATCCGGGACACGGCTATCCGACAACCATTAAACATGAAATAGACTACAACCCCTACATGGGTTAATTCCTCATTGCAACTTTTTCCCGAAGAGGCATGGTGTTCCCGCTTGACGGGAAAACCGTATCTAGGGAAAAGGATGCGGCAATCAGCCCTTACGGACTGGGTGCTCCGACGTACCATTCCCGTAGCACCCCCGTAGCATTACCTAGGATGAAGCAAGGATGAAGCAAGGCATGGTGTTCCCCCATGTGGGGAAAAACGTATCTAGGGGGAAGGCTCTTCTCCTATTTTCATCTATTCCAATTACCTCACTTTGGGGAGGGTAGGGAGGGTAAAATCGGAAAACCTTTTATAATATATACTGCCTGCTCGCGCGTGAGGGGTGTATAATTATATATACTTTATGGAAAATACCCTCCCTTCCCTCCCCAAAAGATTTTTATTAAAATTGCCATTTTTATTTGGAATTCTCAAAAATTCTTTGTAATTTTGTATCGCAAAATGTTTGCAACCCAAAACAACTACAAAAAGGGATAATTTAATGGATAATAAAATACTATGGCAAAGCAAATTTTAGGACTTGATTTAGGCACCAATAGTATGTGGGGGAAAATATCAATAAAAAGAAGTCCCACACTCGTTAAAGAGTGCAGGACAAAAGAATTCTTCGGCTTATAGCCTTGTTGTGAATAGTCACAAATGTATCTTTCGGGTGCAAAGGTACAAAAAAAAACTGAAACCACAAAATATATATAGAAAAAATCATAAAAAATACCATGGCACAAAAAATTTTAGGGCTTGATTTAGGCACCAACTCCATCGGAATTAGCGTGCGCAATCCTGAGATTGTTGGTAATGTTAATCAGCAATTAGAATATTTTACGTCTATTATTTTCCCATCAGGAGTAGGAAATGGTAAGGCTGGTGAATTTTCATACGCAGCCGAAAGAACCAAGCATCGTAGTGCGCGTAGATTAAATCAAGCTCGTAGGTATCGTATATGGAGAACATTGGAAGTGCTTATCCAATATCACATGTGCCCGTTGAGCGAAGAAGACCTCACCAAATGGCGTACCTACGATAAAGAGAAAGGACTAAAACGCGAATATCCGATACATGCTCATGCATTTGAGCAATGGGTCCGCTTGGATTTCGATATGGATGGTGTGCCGGAATATAGTAGTCCATATCAACTGCGTGCCGAGTTGATGACTCGTCAATTTGATTTTGAAAATGAAATAGAACGCTATAAATTAGGTCGTGCCATCTACCATATTGCACAACGCCGTGGTTTCAAGAGTAGCAAAGGAGAGACATTGACTAAAACTGAAAAAGGTTGACTCGATTACTAGAATGCAATCTTAAAAATCGTAAACTTTTGACATTATTCCTAAAAAGGTTGACAGGATACCTAAAGACATTGACTTTAGTTCTAATTTAGTTGTCAATCTTTCTAACAGTGTGCAAAGGTACAACAAATTTTTGATATATGCAAATCATTGTATAA
>JAGHTR010000023.1 GCA_018065205.1 Candidatus Colicola caccequi | reverse complement strand
TCTATTGTTACTCGTCGTGTGTAGGCTAATCCGTGATTTCTGTCATTATGGTAGATATGAGCCATAGACTTACGTTCAGGATACTCGGTTAAGACCGTTTTTAGTCGTTGCACACTATTGTCCGTACTGCCGTCGTTAACAAAGATGTATTCAATGTTCTGATAGTCCTGCTCCATGATTGACCTCACGCATCGCTCAATGTATGGTGCGACATTATAAACAGGAACGCATATAGATACTAATGGGGTCATAATAATTGTTTTTTCTTACACATGATTCGACAAAAACCTATCTCTACGAAACCCGAAAGAGAGAGGGCAATCACGATGGCATACACCCCCAAGCCTAATTGTAATCCGGCAAAGCACAAAAGCAAGCAACTGAGTAATGCTGCAACTTGATTCCATGTTACGAGGTGATAGTTCCCAGATGGGATGAAAGCGAATTGCAGATAGCCTCCGGTAACCAGCCATGTATAAATACTCAAACTAAGAATAATTGCCAGCGGATAAGCATCTAACATGTTATGTCCTCCTAATATCCATATTATCCAATATCCTACTGCAATTACAGCAATGCTCATGACTATTCCTATTCCTCGTTCGTAACGTAAGATTTTTTGTATCCGTTCTTTAGTGGCTTTAACAACTACTTCGGGGAAAAGGGCCTTATTGATACTTTGGGTAAAGAGTCGTGGAATCTGCACCACTTTAGTTGCCAAATCGTAGATAGCCACCTCTCTCATGCCTAAATAAACACCAATCAGATTGGTTAGTACACGTTCCTTTATATTGCCTGCTAAATCGGTTAGGAAGAACGGCCAACCATCCCTGCATAGCGATTTTATTTGTGACCACTTTGGCATATGCAGATGGATACCATGGGTTAACATATAGCCCATGGCGTAGATAGCACCCATCAGCATCGTTCCACTAACTATGCCGGCATAGAGAATCAAATCTGTTTCGTCTTGGATGAGCCAAACAACCAACGGTATTTGCAAGAGGCGGCAGATGAAATTGATGATGGCGGGAACTTTCATTTGCTTCATCCCTTGAAAGTACCATTGTGGGAATAGAATATCAATACTATTTTGAATGAAAATAATTCCAAATAATATCCAATGGACTCTCAACATAGGGATGCAATATACCACGAATGTTGCTGCCAGAGCCATTCCAACAAAAAGGATACTTTTAGTCACCAAAACCGAGGATACAATTTCGGATAGACGATGTGGATTGTCTCTATTTTCAGATACTGCTCTCACGGCAGGAAAATTTAACCCTCCGTCTATAACAAGTTGAAAATATAGTACAATGGATAGGGTAAATGCATATAATCCGTATCCTTCTGCACCAATTCTCCGAATCACGATGGGGTAGATAATAAATCCAATCAGCGCACTTGCTATCTGCAGCGCCGTCATGTACGAATAATTCTCTAAGATTTTACTCGTACGTAACTGATGGATGATAGATTTAAGATTGGATAGCGCGGTCATAGATGGTCATTAGTTGCTTTCCGATAGTGGAAAAACGATATGCTTCACCCTGTTGGCGAATAGTGTGGGTATCGTATTTTGTTGTGTTGAATTGAATCATGGCTTGTGTTAGTGCTTGTTCATCTCCCATAGGGACTAATATCCCGTTGTCGTTAGTCACTACCTCTGGCGCTATGCCAACTGGACTACTTATGATGGGCAGTCCGGATATGAGCGCTTCTACTATGACGATGGCGTAGGTTTCATAATTGGAGAATAGGATGAAGCAGTCAGCCTGTTGCATCTCGTGGCACACCTCTTGAGGAGTGAGTTCACCGGTCCAACGCACTTGCTCAGAGGTAAGACCTATTTGGGCAGCATGTGTCTTGCTTGCCTGCCAATCTACGCCTGTTCCAACCATGGTTAGATGCAGGTCTGGCCGCGATGCAAGAGCCTGTTTATAGGCACGCAATAGTCCTTGGGTGTTTTTGGCTTTTTCGTCAAAACAACTGACGTGTAACAGACGGATCGTCCTTGCTCCATCAGCGCGGTCCTTACTCCTTACTTCGTCGTAGAAGAAATCGTCCACCACGTTATGAATGCGTTCCCATCGGTTATTTTGTATGCTGCATTTCTTCATGGCATCCTCTAACATCTGACTGACCGGCAGGATACACTTGGCTTCTTTGGCAATCTTGCGCATCAGCCATCCGTGCCACCCGCCTTTGAACGAGAAGTTAGCGGGCAAATATCCGCTCCAATGCTCCACGATGATATAGGGAATATGGTATATTTTCCACAGTAGCCAAGCCCAGACTCCGTTTTTATCCAACACATTCATCTGCACTACATCCGGTCGCCATCCTTCTTTTTGGAGTGCTCGTAATCCGTGGTATATTGTGCGCCAGTATCGACAACCTTTTTCTTCGGTATAGACTACTCGCACCTCTGCCCCTTGAGCACGGACTGCCTCGGCATGTTTTTGCACAAACAAGCCGGCCATCTGATCCCGCTCAGTAGGGTACCATGCACTTAGGTATAGAACGTTCATAATCCGTATTTAAGGTTTCTGAACCAGTTAATTGCTAAAGGAATATAGAAATACCATTTATAGACTTTGCTGACACTATAGTAAATAGTAGGCGTTGCTCCGAACTGTTTATAGTGGTTGGCTACTCCCCGATGCATGCTGCCTTCAAAATCAAATGCGACACCTAATTCTCGTGCCATTTTAATGGCTTCTAATACCAATAGCGCACCGGCTCCGGAATCCTTGTGGGCGGGGGCAAACGTGGGCATTAGGTAGTACATGTATCGGTCGTCCCAAACCAGGTATACTGCAGCATACACTTCTCCGTCCGCGTTGCAAATGGATAGGATACATCCTTGGTTGGCTCGTCTGGCTTTACGGTCCAAGACCAATAAGAACTCGCGTTCGTAACTGACACGGCGATTGCGTTCTTCCATGCACTTAGCGTGGAACTGATAAAATGTTTCGGCACTCATATCGCGTTCTGCGTGCAGACTAAGTGCTTTTTGCAGTTGTCGTTTTTTGTTTTTGGAGAAGGCTCCGATTACTTTATCTAAATCGGTTAGGTCGTTGATGCGATATGTGACGCGTTCTTTTACCTTATAACCTAACGCGCGCATGCACTCGGGAAGGGGACTGCCTATAGGATATTGTTGGTAGTAATAAGCCAGGTGCATTTCCGACAATTTAGCATCAATCTGTTTGGCTAAATCTTGCGCTTGGGGCATGGTGCATGTATCAGGATCTACCCACATACCACCAATCTGTGTTTGTTGAGGCATTACAATATAACGCATCCACCAGCGTTTGCGAATGAGGGTGGGCATATCAGGTAGAATCTCCTCCCAATATTTACCGGCACAAACGGCATCCATCCACCACTTTT
>JAGHTR010000216.1 GCA_018065205.1 Candidatus Colicola caccequi | reverse complement strand
TTTTTTTGCCGAATAGACAAATTTTTTATGACATTTTGCAAATAAATTTGCATACTTGTGATTTTTTTAGTAATTTTGTACGCTAAATTTCGAATTATGATACTTGATAAATTAGAAAATGCGGATTTATACTTCGAGGCAGTGCCTCGTTTCCGCGAGTTTATGCAGTTCTTTAACGACAATGATTTGGAGGAACTTCCGGCTTGTAAGATTAAGTTGATGGGGGATGACCTCTTCGTCAATATATTGGATTTCAAGGGTAAGGCCGAGAAGGACTGTAAGATGGAGGCGCATCAGGACTATATTGATATCCAAATTCCATTAGGCGATGATGAGCAAATGGGTTGGAAGGCCCAGGAGGACTGCCAAGAGGTGAGTGCCGAGTATGACGAGGGTAAGGATGTGGAGTTCTACAAAGACAAGGCTACCACAATGCTGACTGTGCCTAAGGGGCATTTCGTGGTTTTCTTCCCATCAGATGCCCATCAACCGGGTATTGCTGCAGGTAAGTCGTACCGCAAAATTATTGTAAAGACAAAAATATCTGAAAACTAAAATTCAATATATCAATGCTGAAATTAGTACAAAACGATCCGTATTTGCAGCCATACGAAGGTGCTCTGCAAGCACGATTGGATTACGCCAAGCGTCGTGAATATGAATTGACGAACGGTCAACCCCTCAATGAGTGGGCCGATGGCTACTTATACTTTGGTTTGCACAACGATGGTAAGGAGTGGACATTGCGCGAATGGGCTCCCAATGCAACGGCCATCTACGTAAAGGGTGACTTTAATAATTGGGACAAACGTGAGGAATGGCGACTCAAACGATTGGATAACGGGGTATGGGAAGGTCGCTGGCCGAAGGAATGGATGCAGCATGGTCAGTTATTCAAGTTATTGGTGGAATGGCAAGGCGGCTATGGCGAACGTATCCCAAGTTATGCGCAACGCGTAGTACAAGACGATAATACCAAACTGTTCTCGGCGCAAGTATGGCAAGAACACCCCATTACCGGTGCCAAACACAAGGCCTTCAAGGGACTGAAAAAAGGTAGCCCGTTGTTTATATACGAGTGCCACATCGGTATGGGTGGCGAGCAAGAAAAAGTGTCCACGTATGAGGAGTTTAGACTGAACGTGCTGCCTCGCGTAGCCGACTTAGGTTATAACTGCATCCAAATAATGGCTATTCAAGAGCACCCCTACTATGGCAGTTTTGGATACCACGTGTCTAATTTCTTTGCCGCCTCGTCACGCTTTGGTACTCCCGAAGAACTGAAAGCGTTGATTGCGGATGCTCATGATAGAGGTATGGCGGTAATCATGGATATTGTTCATAGTCATGCCGGCAAGAATGAATTGGAAGGGTTAGGCAACTTTGATGGCACACCTTATCAGTACTTCCACGCCGGCGCACGACGCGAACATCCGGCATGGGACAGTCTATGTTTCGACTATGGCAAAACCGAAGTGATGCACTTCCTGCTGAGCAACTGTAAGTTCTGGCTGGACGTATATGGATTTGACGGCTTCCGCTTTGACGGTGTAACCAGTATGATGTACCTCAGCCATGGATTAGGGGAGGACTTCAATGGCTATCCTGCCTATTTCAACGGCAACGAAGATGGTGACGCCATTTGCTATTTGACTTTAGCGAATAAACTGATTCACGAAGTTAAACCGTGGGCTATCACCATTGCCGAAGATATATCCGGCATGCCGGGATTGGCACAACCCATGGAGGATGGCGGCATAGGTTTTGACTACCGTCTGGCAATGGGTATTCCTGATTTCTGGATTAAGTATATCAAGGAAGTAAAGGACGAAGATTGGAAAGCCGGACATATATACTACGAAATGACCAATCGTCGTATGGACGAAAAAACAATCTCCTACGCCGAGAGTCACGATCAGGCTTTGGTGGGAGATAAGACAATCATCTTCCGTCTGATTGATGCCGATATGTATTGGCACTTTGAGCACGGTCACTCTACCTACATGGTGGATCGTGGTATTGCTTTACATAAGATGATTCGACTGATGACTGCCTCTACCATCAATGGTGGTTACCTCACCTTTATGGGCAATGAGTTCGGTCATCCCGAATGGATAGATTTCCCGCGCGAAGGGAACGGATGGAGTTATAAGTATGCTCGTCGTCAATGGTCGCTTGTGGATAATAAAGATTACTACTTTGCGGACCTTAACCGCTTTGATAAAGCGATGGTGACGCTGCTCAAAGAGCACCTTAAACCCGTTCGGGATAAATATGGTGTACATCTGCCATTTGATGAGAAACTTTGGGATAATGAAGGAGACCAAGTGGTGGCTTATCGCCGTGGCAAACTGGTGTTCGTCTTTAACTGGAACGGACAAAAATCGTTCTCCGATTATGGCATCCTGACTAAGGAAGGCAAGTACCGCGTGGTGCTGAATACAGATGGCACAGAATTTGCTGGATTTGGATTGAGTGATGATAGCGTTGAGCACTTTACTCAGCCCGATAATCTATACAAAAAACAGAAAAAAGGTTGGCTAAAACTATATTTACCTGCTCGTTCGGCAGTAGTACTCGAGCAGATTAATTAACTAACTACTGATTAATTAACTAAAATAATCAAAACAATGCGAGTAATTATTGAAAAAGACTACGACTTGATGTCCCAATGGGCAGCCAACTACGTAGCAAAAAAAATCAACGCTTTCCAACCTAAGGAGAGCAATCCGTTTGTGTTAGGTCTTCCTACCGGTTCCAGTCCTCTGGGAATGTACCGTGAATTAATTAAACTTAACCAAGCCGGAAAAGTAAGTTTCCGTAACGTGGTTACCTTCAACATGGATGAATATGTGGGATTGCCCGAAGAACACCCCGAGAGTTACCATAGTTTCATGTGGAATAATTTCTTCTCCCATATTGATATTAAGAAGGAGAACGTCAATATCCTGAACGGCAACGCTGCTGACCTGGAGGCCGAGTGTGCTCGTTACGAAGAGAAAATCAAGAACTATGGTGGCATTGACCTCTTCCTGGGTGGTATAGGTCCTGATGGTCATATCGCTTTCAACGAGCCCGGCAGCTCTTTAAGCAGCCGTACCCGCAAGAAAGAACTGACTACCGACACGATAATTGCCAATAGTCGCTTCTTCAATAACGACATCAATCTTGTGCCCAAGACCGCCCTCACCGTAGGTGTAGGTACTGTGATGGATGCTAAAGAAGTGCTCATCTTGGTGAATGGACACCAAAAAGCTCGTGCCTTGCTGCATGTAATCGAGAAACCTATTTCTCACATGTGGACCGTCAGTGCTTTACAAATGCACCAGCATGGTATCATCGTATGCGATGACTTGGCTTGCGACGAACTGAAGGTGGGTACATATCGCTACTTCAAAGATATTGAGAAGAATAATTTGGACCCCAAGACATTGCTTTGAAATTCTATATTGAGACATACGGCTGTCAAATGAATGTGGCCGATTCGGAAGTGGTGGCGGCTATCATGCAGACCACTCAAGCCGAACTAACAGATAGTATTGATCAGGCGGATATCGTCATCCTCAATACTTGCTCTATTCGTGATAAGGCCGAACAAACTGTCCTTCATCGCCTTGAAGAAATCCGCGCATTAAAGCGAAAATCTTTAAACACTAAACTCTCAACGCTCAACTCTCACGCCGTCATCGGCGTAATAGGCTGCATGGCTGAACGTATGGGACAAACGCTGATTGATGATTGGAAAGTGGATTTTGTGGCAGGTCCTGATGCGTATTTAGATATACCTAATCTATTAGCACAAGCCCTGCAGGGACATAAAGCCATCAATGTGGAATTGAGTACCACAGAGACCTACCGCGATATTATTCCTGCCCGAATAGGTAAGTCCATCTCTGGATTTGTCAGCATCATGCGCGGATGCAATAATTTCTGCTCGTATTGTGTGGTACCCTACACTCGCGGACGAGAACGGAGTAGAGATGTGGAAAGTATATTGGCTGAGGTGAAGGACTTGGAGGCGAAAGGCTACAAAGAGGTGACGTTGCTGGGACAAAATGTCAATTCATATCATTACATCAACCAAGGTCAGGACGTCGGCTTCCCGCAATTGCTTGAATTAGTGGCTGAGGCTGTGCCCAATATGCGCGTGCGTTTCACTACCAGTCACCCCAAAGACATGTCGGACGAAACGTTGTATGCCATCAGCCGACATCCTAACTTATGCCGGTTCATCCATCTGCCGGTACAAAGTGGCAGCAATCGCATTCTGGATATCATGAATCGCAAGTACACGCGCGAGTGGTACCTGGACCGTATTGCCGCTATCCGCCGTATCCTGCCGGATGCAACTATCGGAACAGATGTGTTCTGCGGTTTCCATAGCGAGACATTAGAGGATCATGCGATGACATTGAGTCTGATGCGTGAGGTAGGATTTGATACCGCATTCATGTTCAAATACTCTGAACGACCCGGCACCCGAGCTAGTCGCGTTTATCCGGATAATGTGCCCGAGGAAGAGAAAGTGCGCCGACTCAATGAAATCATTGCTCTACAAAACGAACTGTCTTTGCAAAGTAACCTCAAGGAAATAGGTAAGACCGTGGAAGTGCTGGTAGAAGGATATTCCAAGCGCAGTCACGATGATATGTATGGACGTACCGGCACCTATAAGACGGTGGTCTTCCCTCGTGAGGGACGCCATATCGGCGAATTCGTTCAGGTACGCATCGAAGAGGCTTCCGCTGCTACACTCAAGGGCAAGATTGTGGAATAATACTAACTTGCCCAAGTAATTGTGCAAATTTATTTGCATATATCAAAAAAAAATAGTACTTTTGTGCGCTAATTTGAAATAAACACATACCATTATGTTAGAAAATATTCTTGCTATCACCGGTAAACCCGGTTTGTATAAACTGGTCAATCATGGTACTAACATGCTCATCGTTGAGTCGCTTTTAGACGGTAAACGTATGCCAACGTATGCTCGCGATAAGATCGTCGCATTGGCCGATGTATCTATGTTCACGATGGATGAGGACCTGCCCTTAAGTGAGGTGCTGACTCGTTTAGGTAAGAAAGAAAACCTTAAAGCATCTTCCATTGATGCTAAGAAGGCTGACAATGATGCTCTTCGCGCTTACTTCGCTTCCTTCGTTCCTAATTACGATGTAGACCGCGTTTATCCGAGTGACATTCGTAAGTTGGTAGTATGGTACAATGTGCTCATCAATGCCGGTATCACAGATTTCACCGTTAAGGAAGATAATGCAGAGGCAGAGGCTGCTCCACAAGAGACCGTTAAGGCTGCTCCGGTTAAGAAAACAACTGCACCAAAGGCCCAAGTAAAAACGCAAAAAGCCGCAGGTAAAGCGGCCGCAAAAACCGGCGTCGGTGCAAAGAAAGGATAATAATTTAGATCATTGCGTCTAAGTGAGATAATCAATATCATAGAGTCTGTAGCCCCGCTGAAGTGGCAAGAGGAGTGGGATAATTCGGGACTGCAGGTGGGAAATCGTAATGCAGATATTCATGCCGCATTGCTTACTACGGATATTACTGAATCTGTAGTGGCTGAGGCTATTGAGTTGCATTGCGATTTAATTATTTCGCACCATCCTTTACTCTTCCATGGCTTAAAAACGATTTGTGGCAATACACCTCAAGAACGTATTGTCGCATTAGCCATTGAGCATCATATCGCTATCTATTCCAGTCATACTGCCATGGATAATTATTTGCATGGCGTGAGTGGACGGATGGCGGAGAAATTAGGCTTGCAGAACTATCGTTTGTTAGCGGGAGATGAATATGGTTTGGGTGCCATTGGTCAATTATCTGCACCTATGCCATTCGATCATTTCTTAGACTTAGTGAAACGCACCTTCAACACCACTTATATCCGCTATGTCGCTCCTAAGCAACCACTTGTGCAAACAATTGCATTGTGCGGTGGAGCCGGAGCGGAGTTTGTGAATGAAGCCATTGCACAAAAGGCGGATGTGTACCTGTCCGCGGACTTTAAGTATCATGAGTTCTTGGACGCTGTGGGACAAATAGGTATTGTGGATATTGACCATTGGGTAAGCGAGCATTATACGCGCGATATATATAAGGAGTTGCTTTCCGACCATCTGACCACCTATATCAGTCAGGCCGATAATACTCCCGTTAAACTTTTCTAGAACTCTAGTGTTCTAGTATTCTAGTAATCTAGTTATCTATAAAATAAAAAATCATACAACTATGGCAAAGAAAGAAGAAAAAGAAATGACCATTGAGGAGAAACTGAAAGCCCTCTATGAGTTACAACAAGTCGATTCTAAAATTGACGAACTGCGTATTTTAACCGGTGAACTGCCTCAGGAAGTAAAAGATATGAGCGACGAGGTAGAAGGTCTCAAGACTCGTTTGGCTAATATCGAGGCTCAGATAAAGGAGGATGAGACACAGATTGCTGACCATCGTGTTCGTATGGCTAATGCCAATGCTGCCATCAGCCGCTATAAAGAGCAACAGAATAACGTGCGTAACAATCGTGAGTTTGATAACCTCACTAAGGAAATTGAGTTCCAACAGTTAGATATTGAATTGAGCGAGAAGAAAATTCGTCAATTCACAGCCGACATTGAGGCACTGAAGGAGAATAAAACAAAGACCCAAGAAACGATTACCGATCGCACTTCTGACTTGGACCAAAAACGCAGCGAGTTAGATGCTATCATGGCTGAGACTAAGGCTGAAACAGAAGCCCTCATCCTTCGTTCCGGAGATATTGAGAAGAAGATTGAAAGTCGTCTGCTTAATGCCTTTAAGAACATCCGTAAGAATGCGCATAACGGCTTGGCAGTTGTTAAAGTGGTTCGCGATAGTTGCGGTGGTTGCCACTCTAAAATTCCTGCACAAAAACAGTTGGATATTCGTCAACGCAAGAAAATCATCGTTTGTGAGTTCTGCGGTCGTATCTTAGTAGATCCTGAGATGGGCGAAGATACCAAGAAGAAAAAGTAAATCATAGGTCTTACTCAAAGAAAACCCCCGAGAATGTTCTTCTCGGGGGCTTTTATTTTGCTCTATAGAATTAGAGTTTCGGACCTGCTGCCACAAGAGCCTTACCGGCCTCGTTGGTCTCGTACTTAGCAAAGTTCTTAATGAAACGTCCGGCTAAGTCTTTAGCCTTCTCGTCCCAAATCTTCGGATCTGCGTACGTGTCGCGAGGATCAAGAATAGCTGGATCTACACCGGGAAGAGCCGTTGGAACTTCAAAGTCGAAGTAAGGAATCTTCTTGGTAGGAGCATTCAGGATGCTGCCGTCCAGAATAGCGTCGATGATGCCACGAGTGTCGCGAATCGAGATACGCTTGCCGGAACCATTCCAACCGGTGTTAACCAAGTAAGCCTTAGCACCGCTCTTCTCCATTTTCTTAACCAGTTCCTCAGCATACTTAGTTGGATGTAACTCCAAGAAAGCCTGACCGAAGCAAGCCGAGAAAGTAGGAGTTGGCTCGGTAATACCACGCTCGGTACCTGCTAACTTAGCCGTGAAACCACTCAGGAAATAGTACTTGGTCTGCTCTGGAGTCAAAATACTTACAGGAGGCAATACACCAAAGGCGTCAGCACTCAGGAAGATAACGTTCTTAGCATCCGGACCGGCACTGATAGGCTTAACGATTTTCTCAATATGGTTGATAGGATAACTAACGCGAGTATTCTCGGTTACGCTCTTATCATCAAAGTCAATCTTACCATCTTTATCTACAGTTACGTTCTCCAGCAATGCATTGCGACGGATAGCGTTGTAGATATCAGGCTCGCTCTCTTTATCCAGTTTAATCACCTTAGCATAGCAACCGCCTTCCAGGTTGAACACACCCTTGTCGTCCCATCCGTGCTCGTCGTCACCAATCAACAGACGCTTAGGATCGGTACTCAATGTGGTCTTACCGGTACCGGATAGACCGAAGAAAATAGCGGTGTTCTTGCCGTCCATATCGGTGTTGGCCGAGCAGTGCATCGAAGCAATACCCTTCAATGGCAAGTAGTAGTTCTGCATCGAGAACATACCCTTCTTCATCTCTCCACCATACCAGGTGTTGATGATTACTTGCTCGCGTTGAGTGGTGTTGAAAGCCACGCAAGTCTCGGAGTTGAGACCTAACTCTTTGTAGTTCTCTACTTTAGCCTTGGAAGCATTGTAGATAACAAAGTTGGGCTCAAAGTTCTCCAACTCTTCTTCGGTGGGTTGGATGAACATGTTCTTAATGAAGTGAGCCTGCCATGCAACTTCCATGATAAAGCGAACTGCCAAGTGAGTCTCTTTATTAGCACCGCAGAAAGCATCTACTACATACAACTCCTTGTTGCAGAGCTCCTTGATAGCGATTTCTTTAACGTCAGCCCAAACCTTCTCGGACATGGGGTGGTTGTCGTTCTTGTAGCCTTCGGTGGTCCACCAAACGTTATTGTGACTCTGTGCATCATCTACGATGTACTTGTCCTTAGGAGAACGGCCGGTAAAAATACCCGTCATTACATTTACTGCACCGAGTTCGGTCAATTGACCCTTCTCGTAGCCTTCCAAAGCAGGATTCATCTCTGCTTCAAACAACTCTTCATAAGAAGGATTGTGAGCGATCACCTTACTGCCGGTGATGCCATACTTGGATAAATCAATCTGTTTCATAGTACGTATATTTTTGTTATTAAGTATTTTAATTCTTTATATTTAGGCTGCTCACAGCCTCCCGAAGAGGTGTTGCTGCTCCGACGATGCAAAGGTACACTTTTTTTTATTAATATGCAAATTTCATACCAAAAACTTTGTTTTTGTAAAGTGAAGTTATCAAAATATATGTTTGTTACAATATTGATGCCAAATGCTCATAGTTAATTAGAGCAATATCCCCCATCGGGTTTTCAAAATCGCCAGAATACACAACCGCTCGTTTAGCAATAGGTGTATCTGTCCATTGCGGCAACTTTAGTAAACTGGAAGCAAAGGAAGGATTGTATGTCATTGCTGATTTTACCTCTAAAGCGATGAGTTGACCGGATTGTTTAATAAGGATATCAACCTCGTTTTGATTACTATCGCGATAGAAAAAGACTCCTCCTTCTTTACCTTGATTCATTCTGTGCTTAACACACTCCATTACAATCATATTCTCAAATAGCGCTCCGCGCATTTTATCGTGATCCAATTGATTAGGCATTTCTATATCCAAGAGATAACAAGCCAAACCGGGGTCTGTAAAATACAACTTTGGCGATTTTACAACCCGTTTGGAGATATTTTCAAAATATGGAGGAAGCAAATAAATGATATATGATGCTTGCAATACACTCAACCAATGCGCAATGGTCTTGCTATCCACTCCAACCTCATTGGCTATTTGGGATGCATTAAAAATAGAGCCAATCCGTCCGGCACAAAGTTTAATGAACTTCAAAAACAACATTTGATTTTGTACCTGTAACAAATCGCGGACATCCTTCTCTAAGTAGGTTCGGATATAAGCAGGGTAATATAGGGCAGCTTTATTCTTTTGGGCTATTACGGCAGGATAAAAACCATTGTATAACCTTTGGTTTACCGATAAAGAGTGTTCGTCCTTTAGTTCTTCTAAACTCATAGGTAAAAGTTCATATATACCTGTTCGACCGGCAAGAGACTCTGTGAGCGATTTGAGTAATTCGAAGTTACTACTTCCTGTAAGGGCAAACTTTCGCGATGAATCAGCATCCACTATACCCTGAATATACTCCACTAATTGGGGCACTTTTTGTACTTCATCAATAAGAAGTCCTTCCGTTGTCTGGTTTAGAAATGCTATTGGGTCCTGTAAGGCATATTCACGCAGATGCACATCCTTCATACTTACATATTTATACGAAGGAAAACAATGCTTTAGCAGCGTTGATTTGCCAGATTGCCGTGGACCTGTCACGGAAACTACAGGAAAATACTGAGAGGCTTCTAATAACAAGGGCTCCATTGCCCGTGATAGGTAGATATTTGTTGCCATAATTTATGCAATTTTGGAGTTTGATTCCGAATTTGCATGCAAAAGTACAACAAAAAATTGATATACGCAAATAATAATTAAACTTTTTGCACGAAGTTGCCATTTTTTTGGGGCTGGTTTGGGCGGGGGGGTAGGCGGGGCTTCCGCTAGCTGCATGTGGTCGCGAAATGGTCACGAACTTCAAACGCACTTTGGTTTATTTTTGATTTTTGCGCAGAATCTTCTTAATAATCGTACATTTTGAGATTATTTCACTTTAGTACCGGTGGCGGTGTGAAGATGTCCGTTATGGTGCATATACAACTTATTACCATAGATGAATTTATTGCCTACATTTTTGTCTATAGTCAAATCTTCCAGTCCTGTCGGCATTGTTGTTTCAAACGAACCACTATACGTTTGAAGAGGTTGCGCAGACGCATCTTTGGCAATAATGCGCAGACATGTAGAACCACAGTCCATTGAGTCTAACTGTTGATATGTTGGGAAAGAGGGCATGTGAAGACAACACTATTTATACTTTGTTTTGACATTTATTATTGGAAATGAATGTCTCTCTTGAATGTAATAAAAAGTATATAGTTATTATTGTTGCAAAGACCATTGTAACAATAGATGCTTCTATGCCGCAACTGCCACCTATCATTAAATCGGATCCTTGAAATTGGGCTTGAATCATAGAGGTATCAGCACTACTACCGGAAACTGCGCTTCCAAAGACACTATCTTCCAACACATTCCATATCCAATGAATTCCTAACGGCATCCAAATAGACCCACTATATAGATACGATGCCCCCAACATAAACCCCACTAATGTTATCCCTACAATTCCCATCCATGTCATTCCTGAATTAAAAATATGAATGAGTCCAAAAAGTACCGAACTAATAACGAGAGCTACAACGGTGTTCCATTTGATGCCAATAAACCGAAGAATAATGCCACGAAAGACAATTTCTTCACAACATGCTCCTATAAGATAGAATGCCAAACTCAATAACAAAGACATTCCATGGAAAGAAAATCCTTCGATGGTATAACACTTAAAGACCATCAAAGATAAAATGATTGAACATATACAAATTATTCCGATCAAAATTCCGATACTAAGATTTCTGAATATATGGGACATCGAACTATGTCCCAAAGTAACGTGACCTGTTTCAATCGTATTTGCTAAAAGTAAATATAATTCTAACAGCACACCTCCCAGTATGAATTCACAAATTATTCTCCCCCAATAGGAGGGAATAAAATGGACAAGTTGATATATAGGAGTGTCAATATAGGTAAATATGGCGGAACTAATGATAATAAAAATTATTACTTCCCATGTTTTTAGTTGGTAAATATTTCTCACTATTTTTAACTCCATAAATTGAAAATTTTTATTTATTAATACTTTATAGCATTGTAGCAAATGATTCCCATTCTTCTTCGGTAATACCATTTTCTAAGAATACTTGTTTCAACTCCGGGATGGAAACATATCAAACTATCAGAGAGCCTTTCGCTAAATAAAAAGGTTTGCTTAACCATAAGCGGATATCCCAAATCAAGTTCATTGCCTAAAAATTGTTCTGTCGATTTTTCATCACTCATAATAACAGCAATTTTTGAAGTTACCGGATGTGCAAAGATATAAAAAACTTTTTAATTACGCAAAAAAAATTTGCATATTTGCAAAAATAGTATTATCTTTGCACTCGCTAAAATAACGAAGCCGTGGAAGAATTACGTTACGATAAGGAAGATTTGCAGCAGGCCCTTCGTGTTATGAAGGAGGGCGGCATCATTCTATATCCTACGGATACGGTCTGGGGAATTGGTTGTGATGCTACTAATCCGGATGCAGTACGTAAGATATTCGCGCTTAAGGAACGGGAAGATAGCAAGTCCATGCTTTGTCTCTTAGACGGATCGGGTAAATTGCAAGGCTATGTGGATGTGCCCGATGCAGCATGGCAACTGCTGGAGGCTACCACTCCGGAAGAGGGCATGGAACAGCGTCCGATGACCATTATCTATCCCAATGCTCGTAACGTAGCGACTAACCTGATTGCCGAAGATGGTAGTATCGGTATTCGTATTACCAATGAACCGTTTAGCAAGGCTTTATGTGAGCAACTGCATCATCCCGTAGTTTCAACCAGTGCCAATAAATCCGGACAACCTACTGCCAAGAACTTCCGGCAAATAAGCGACGAAATAATCAATGGTGTGGACTATGTGTGCCATTTCCGCAGAAACGATATGACCGAGAAAAAGCCCTCTGTCATCATTAAAGTGGGAATAGGAAACGAGATTCAGATTATTAGAAAATAATGAACACTTTTCGTAAACAACAACTCAAATACCTAATCGCCGATATCCTGTCGGCTGAGTTGGTGTGGATATGTTTCCTCGTCTTCCGTTGGCTGGTTTACGAGGGCCGAGTGTTCAGCATGGATGCTGTTCTCATTCCTGTCTTCAACTTCTGGCTGCCGCTTTGTCTCTATCCTATCGGATGTATTGTGGTGTACTACCTCAGTGGCTATTATTTGCGACCATTCAACAAGAAATTAGGAAAAGAGTTTATTACTACTTTCTTTAGTTCGTGCCTTGTGGCATTAGTCACATTCTTCATTGTTATCATTGATGACCAAGTGCAGGATTATAGCCGATACTTATGGTCGTTGTTGGTCTTGTTTGGCTTGCAGTTTATACTGTGCTATATCCCGCGTCTATGTATTACCCTCATCTCCCGTCATCGGATGTTGGAGGAACCAAGTTGCATTATTGAGCAGACTCCTACAATGAGTGATAATGACTTCTATCACGCTATCGCTAAGGCTTATCAAAAGGGTGAGGCTATCTATGTGGTGCCCCGCGTATATGATATATTAACCGGTGCTGCCCAGATTGGGGAACTCACCGAGACACCCTACATCTGCATCTCCGATTTGAGCATGTCGGATGTGGGATTATGCTCCAAGCGAGCCATGGATATTGTGATTTCGGCAGTAACATTAGTGCTTTTCTCTCCGCTCTATTTGATTATTGCCATCTTAGTTAAACTGTCTTCTCCCGGACCGATTATCTATCGTCAGGAGCGAATAGGTAAGCATGGTAAGCCATTCATGATTCTTAAGTTCCGCACAATGTGTCAGGGCGCAGAGGAAGAAGGACCGCAACTGTCCGCTGATGACGATCCGCGTATTACACGGGTAGGTAGATGTTTGCGCAAATACCGTTTGGACGAATTGCCTCAGTTCTTCAATGTCCTGCGTGGCGATATGTCCATCGTCGGACCTCGTCCCGAACGTCCGTTCTTCATTAAACAAATCGAACAAGAGGCTCCGTATTATTGCTTGCTATACAAGATCAGACCGGGATTGACCTCTTGGGGACCGATAAAAGTGGGCTATACCGATACTATCGAGAAAATGGTGGAGCGACTCAAATACGATATCGCCTATATGGAGAATATGTCCATCGCACTGGACCTGAAAATCTTGTTCTATACCATCGGAGTCATCTTAGATGGAAAAGGTAAATAACCGAATTATGAATTACGACGAAACAATACAAAAAGCCGAGGCTATTGTCAAGGACTTAGAGCAGGCAGAGGCTTTATCCATGGAGGACTATAAAGCCAAAGCAACCGAG
Organism: Candidatus Colicola caccequi; assembly: GCA_018065205.1. Classification (GTDB taxonomy): domain Bacteria; phylum Bacteroidota; class Bacteroidia; order Bacteroidales; family Paludibacteraceae; genus Colicola; species Colicola caccequi. The sequence continues at coordinate 9,973 of JAGHTR010000216.1, read as the reverse complement.
GCCAAACAACTGTTGGACCTTTGCGAAAAACAATTAACAACGATGGAAAAAGACTTACTCGTCTGATAGACGAACTAAGACATCGCGATACGAATTGAATATCTTGGATTTACTTACCATTCCAAGATATTTTTTCTTTTCATCTACCACAGGTAAGTTCCATGCTCCGGTATCCTCAAACACCTCCATCACTTTCTCCATAGGCATATCTGCCGACAATAGTGCCGGAGGCGAGGTCATCAAATCCTCTACAGTAAAGCGGTTATATAGTCGCTGCTGGAACATGATATTGCGTATTTCATCCAATAGTAGGATGCCTTTCAGTCGTTTTCTATGATCTACAACCGGAAAAATATTACGGTGGCTATTAGCAATTACCTTAACCAACTCACCTAATTTCATTTGGGGTTGCAATTCAATGAGGTCCGTCTCTAATACCTGATCTAAGTGCATCAATGTCAGTACCGAGCGGTCCTTGTTATGGGTGAGCAATTCGCCCTTTTGAGCCAAACGCATGGCGTATAGACTATGAGGCTCAAACAGCAAAATAGTCAGATACGAAACAACGCTTACAATCATAAGTGGCATGAACAGGTGATACCCGCCGGTTAGTTCGGCAATCAGGAAGATTCCGGTTAACGGAGCGTGCATAACGCCGGCCATTAGTCCGGACATACCCGCCAATACAAAATTACTTTCCGGCACATTCAACCCTATCATTCCTAATGTGCGTGCAACGATAAAGCCTACAATGGCACCCATGAAGAGGGAAGGCGCAAAAATACCACCTACACCTCCACCGCCATTCGTGGCTACTGAGGCAACAATCTTGAAGAAAAGCACCAACAACAGATATCCGACTAACAACCATGAGGAGGTCCCTAAATACGCAAATGGACTGGCCTCAATCGTGTTGGACGCATTGCCGTTAATCAGGTCCGTAATCACATCGTAACCCTCACCATAAAGTGGTGGGAAAAGGTAAATGAGTAATCCCAATACACTGCCACCAATAAGAATCTTAACGCCAATCGACCTTACATACTTCTTAAACCACCCTTCTAATCGGTTCATACCTCGTGTGAAGTAAAGCGAAACCAATCCGCATAGGATGCCTAAGATGATGTAATAAGGAGTACGCATCAGCGAGAAGGACTCCACTTGCATCAGGCTGAACATCGAGGTCTGATGGGTATAGAGGAACGAGATGGCGGAAGCGGTTACACTGGATATCAGCAAAGGTGCTACACTGGTCATCGTCAAATCCATCATCAGCACTTCCAATGTGAAAACCAATCCGGCAATGGGGGCTTGGAAAATGCCTCCAATCGCTCCGGCGGCACCACAGCCAATCATCAGCATCATCGTCTTTTGGTCCAACCGCAGCAACTTAGCCATATTACTGCCTATCGCTGCGCCGGTCAGCACAATCGGAGCCTCGGCTCCCACCGAGCCACCAAAACCAATCGTCAGCGCTGAACCCACTACTGACGACCATGTATTATGCAGTTTAATGATGGATTTACGCTGAGAAATAGCGTATAGAATCTTAGTTATACCGTGCGATATGTCATCGCGCACCACATAGTGCACAAATAGGGACGCTAAAGCAATACCAACCATTGGTCCGACCAAATACCAGATATGGCTGTGACCTTCGGCTAACTGATTGGCTACAAGGAACTTAATCAGATGTATCAGTTCCTTTAGAATAATGGCAGCAACAGCGGATAAAATACCCACTAATAAACTTAGAATAAGAACGGTATTCTTCTGGCTGATGTGCTTCTCGCGCCACTCAATAAATCGATCGTATGTTAATCTTGTGTGTCCCAACCTATACCTTTATATTTACTCAAATCCCACTCTTCATCTACTTCGTTAAGATAGATAGTTTGGGGTTCTTCTTCCTCTCCGGTCTCGGCCTTAACCTCGCGACTGGTCACATCAATTGGTGCGTGAGAAATCTCAATAATCTGATTCTGCTCTTTTTGCAATTCATCAAAGAGTGCATCTTTCAACTCATTGATTCCTAATCCGCTGAGCGAAGAAATAAGTACAATCTTAATGCCTAACTTGGCCTCTAATTTGGTCACTTTAGTTCGCAGTTTCTTGATGCCTGCTTCGTCTAACGTGTCGCATTTACTAATGGCTAAGATACGGGCTTTACTCAGTAATTCCGGATTGTATTTCTCCAATTCGGAAAGCAGAATAGAGTATTCTTTATCTATTTTTTCACTGGTGGCGGGCACCATAAAGAGCAATACTGCATTGCGTTCGATATGACGCAAGAACCGAAGACCTAAACCCTTGCCTTCGCTGGCTCCTTCAATAATACCGGGGATATCGGCCATGCAGAAACTGCGGTTATCGCGGTAACTGACAATACCTAAATTAGGTGTTAATGTCGTAAACGGATAGTCCGCTATCTCGGGCTTTGCTGCACTCACTACACTCAGCAATGTGGACTTGCCGGCATTGGGGAATCCTACTAATCCCACGTCTGCCAACACCTTCAACTGCATGATTATGTTACGCTCTTGACATGGCTCGCCCGGTTGCGCATAGCGAGGAGTCTGGTTGGTAGCCGTGCGGAAATGCCAGTTGCCTAATCCTCCACGACCACCTTTGAGCAGAATAATCCGCTCACCATGTTCCTTCACTTCGCATAACCACTCTCCCGAATCACCATCATAAACTACAGTACCGCAGGGCACTTGGATAATCTTATCCTCACCATCCTTACCAAAACTGCGGCTTTGACCGCCATGACCGCCATCGGTAGCCATGATATGCTTTTGATATTTGAGGTGAAGCAACGTCCATAAGTTGCGATTTCCCTCTAAGATGATGTGACCGCCTCGGCCTCCATCGCCGCCATCCGGACCTCCTTTGGGTACATACTTGGCGCGGTGCAAATGCATGCAGCCTGCACCTCCTTTGCCCGAACGGCAGTAAATCTTAACGTAGTCTATGAAATTTCCGGAAGGCATTATTGTATATGACTAATAATAGTCTGAACTTGTGCAAATGTATAATCCGGGTTGATGTTACTATTAATCATGAAGTACTCATGACGATTCACATAGTAAGCACTTACCGGCTCGGTCTCTGCGCGATAAACTTGCATTCTCTTCTTGATGGTTTCCAGATTATCATCTGCGCGACCGCTCTTCTTACCACGGTTAATCAGACGCTCTGTGATAACATCTTCGGATGCAAATAAATCCAGCATGTAAGCGGTCATCTTGCGACGGGCTAACATCTCTGTTAAGGCCTCTGCCTGAGCAACTGTTCTGGGGAATCCATCAAAGATAACACCCTTGCAATCTGCCTTCAGACTGTCCAAGAAACGATCCAATAAATCAATCATCTTGGCATCCGGAATGAGTTGACCTTTGGAGATGATGGCTTCCATCTCTTTGCCTAATTCGCTGCCTGATTTAATCTCTGCACGCAATACATCACCGGTGCTTAAATGTTCCAAACCGTATTTTTCTACAATGAGTTCGGATTGAGTCCCTTTTCCACTGCCGGGAGCTCCGCCTAGTATAATATTCAACATAATCTAATAGGTTTTTGTGTTTTTCACTGGGGTTGATTCTTTGAAAAAAAACGAGTTGCCCTCTTGAGCAACTCGTTTCATGGGTAATTGACTAATTAGAGAGCCAATTTAGCACCAGCTTTGAATTTAGCAACTTTCTTTGCAGGAATAGTGATAACCTGTTTGGTTGCAGGATTGATGCCCTTATGAGCAGCTTTGTTAACTACGGAGAAAGTACCAAAACCAATGAGTTGTACGTTCTCACCCTTCTTCAAAGAAGCAACGATAGCGTCGATGGTTGCATCCAAAGCAGCAGCAGCGCTAACTTTTGTCAATTCAGCTTTTGCTGCAATAGCAGCTACGAGATCAGCTTTATTCATACTAAATAGGTATTAAAGGATTAATATTAATCTGGGATTAGCCCCATTTCTTTCTTTATCGAGTGCAAAGTTACAATAAATTTTGAATATACGCAATACTTTTTTTAAAAAAAATTCACTTTTTTGGTGATTTTTGCAAAAAAAATCGTTTTTTGATACTTTTTTTATGGTCATTTGGCAAAAAAATTGTACTTTTGTACCCGAAATGAGAAACTTACCGATTATAACTAAGCGATTACTGCTGGCCAACCTTATCGTTTGGCTTATTGATACGGCCTTGGAGCAGAGAGGCATCCACTTATCCGGTCTATTAGGATTATGGAATATAGGCAGCCCCTATTTCCATTTTTGGCAGCCGGCTACCTATATGTTTATGCACGCTAACTTCGGACATCTGTTCTGCAATATGTTTGCCGTACTTATGTTCGGTCCTGCATTAGAGGAAAGTTGGGGCGCCAAAAAATTCCTGCTTTACTACGCCGTTTGTGGTTTAGGAGCCGCCGCCGTCCAACTACTAACGTGGTATTTGTCCGGCAGCACAGGTATTGTCATTGGTGCCAGTGGAGCCGTCTTTGGTATCCTCTTCGCCTTTGGATGGCTATTCCCCGATGTACCTATGTTCATCCTGTTTATCCCCATCCCTATTCGCGCGCGTACCTTTGTATATATATACGCAGCCATCGAACTCTTTGCCGGTTTGGCGGACTTCTCCTTTGATAACGTGGCGCACTTTGCCCACCTCGGCGGCTTCCTCTTTGGATGGCTGTTATTGCTGATATGGAGACATCCATGGCGTAAGTTCCCTCGCATCCGTCGCGATGATGATGACGACAAGAAAGGTCGTGATTTTAGTGATTACCACTATCAGGAACCTATCCGATAAACAAAAAAGCGCATCGCTGCGCTTTTTTTATTTGGGTTCCATCGTTACCAACGGAATTAACATCTCTTCCATCGATATACCTCCATGCTGGAAGGTGTTGCGATACACCTGTGCGTAGTAATTGAAGTTATTGGGATAACCAAAGAAGTCCGTCCCCGTGCAGAACATATAACTTGATGACACATTCGGACAAGGCAGTCCCACCCGCTCCGGGTGCTGAATCTCCATCACGTTCTTACTCTGACAATTCAACGCCTTGCCTACTTTATAACGCAGGTTCGTATTGGTGTTCTTATCCGCCAAAATAGCAACCGGCTCACTTACGCGAATCGTGCCATGATCGGTCGTCAGCACTACTTTATAACCTAATTGAGCAATGCGTTTGAACATGTTTAGGGTAGGTGAGTGCTTAAACCAACTCTGCGTCAAACTGCGATAAGCCGCCTCATTGGCCATTAACTCACGCATCATCTTACTGTCCGTACGTGAATGCGACAACATATCAATAAAGTTGATGACTACTACATTCAGCGGCGACTGCAACTGCTTAAACTGCTTGGTTATCTTTTCGCAGAAATCACTCTCGTTAATCTTGAAATACGAAAAATCATACCGCTTGCGGAAACGCTCTAATTGCGTCTGAATCAGGTCTTTCTCATTCAGGTTCTTGCCCTCTTCGTCCTCTTCTTCCACCCATAAGTCCGGCCACATATTGCGAATGCCCAATGGCATCAGACCCGAGAAAATAGCATTGCGGGCATACTGCGTAGCCGTCGGCAGAATACTGGTGTATAGATTGTCATCGGTGATCGTGAAGAACTCCGAAAGCATCGGTTGCAGCACTTTCCATTGGTCGTAGCGGAAATTATCTATCACCACAAAGAACACTTTTTCGCCTTTGTCCAACATGGGGAAGAGCACGTTCTTAAAAATATCCGGCGACATCATTGGACGCTCGCCTCCGGTAAACCATCCCTCGTAGTTCTTGCTGATAAACTTGCAATAGGCACTATTGGCCTGCTTGCGTTGTTGATCCAATATATCGCGCATCGAACTATCTGCCTCGCTCAACTGCAACTCCCATTTAACCAGCGTCTTATGAATAGCCATAAACTCGGCTAACGTGCTGGCGGTATCTATCATATACGATATATCCGACCACTCCTCGCGGTAGGTGCGATTGGCCTCTTGCTCCACAATGGCCCTGCTATGAATGTGTTTCTTGAGGCACATCAATATCTGACTCGGATTAACCGGCTTAATCAGGTAATCGGCAATGCGCTGACCAATAGCCTGCTCCATAATTTGCTCCTCTTCGCTCTTGGTAATCATCACTACCGGCACTTCCGGACGAAGATTCTTAATCTCCTCCAACGTCTCAATCCCACTCAGTCCCGGCATCTGTTCATCTAAGAAAACAATATCCGGCGCCTGGTTCTCACAATAGTCAATAGCATCCTGACCGTTATTAACGGTTACTACATCATAGCCTTTCTCTTTGAGAAAAATGAGGTAAGGCTTGAGCAACTCGATTTCGTCATCAGCCCAAAGTATTTGGCTCATAGTTTCTCCATTTTGTGATTAAACGTAATATATCGTCCGGCCACTCACTGTCAAAAAACATGCGTTCGCTGGTGCGTGGATGCGTAAATCCTAAGGTCTTGGCGTGCAATACCTGACGGGGACACAAATCAAAACAGTTTTGTATATATTGACGGTATTTCTGTGTCGGCAGTCCCTTCAGAATTTCCATTCCTCCGTATTTATCGTCTGCAAACAATGGGTGTCCGATGGTCTTCATGTGCACCCTAATCTGATGCGTCCGTCCGGTCTCTAATCGGCATTCCACCAGCGTCACGTAGGGGAATCGCTCTAAAACGCGCCAATGGGTAATCGCCTCTTTGGCCTCCGGATGATCCTCAATATCATATACCTTATATAACGTGCGATCACGCGTGTCGCGTGCGAGCGCGCCCTCAATAGTACCGCTGTCTTCCTTAAAAGTGCCCCAAACTAACGCATTGTAGGTGCGTTCGGTCGTGTGCTCAAAAAACTGCAACGCCAGGTTAGTCTTCGCCTCCGGCGTCTTGGCAATCAGCAATAATCCGCTGGTGTCTTTATCTATCCTATGCACCAGTCCGATGCGAGGGTCGTTGATGTCAAATTTCTCCCCAAAGTACCACGCCAGAGCGTTGAGTAAGGTGTGTTCGTAATTGCCATGACCCGGGTGCACCACCATACCTGCCGGCTTGTTGATAACTAACAGGTCCTCGTCCTCATAAACAACCGTCAAAGGGATATTCTCCGGCTGAATAGTGTAGTCTTGTGGCTCGTGGTCCAGCAATATCTGAATCATATCTCCGGGCTTCACTTTATAGTTACTTGCCACGGCTTTGCCATTCACCCATATATGTTCGGCATCGGCAGCCATTTGAATGCGATTACGGCTTGTACCTGCCATGTGTTCTGTCAGGTATTTATCGATTCGCAAAGGACTTTGTCCTTTGTCCACCTCCATCCTTAATCGTTCAAATAACTCCTCGTCTTCCATCATAATCAGTTTGCGTTTGCGTTTACGTTTACGTTAATTAGTTTGCGTTTACGTTTGCGTTTACGTTAATTAGTTTACGTTTGCGTTTGCGTTTACGTTAATTAGTTTACGTTTGCGTTTGCGTTTACGTTAATTAGTTTACGTTTACGTTAATTAGTTTACGTTTACGTTTGCGTTTACGTTAATTAGTTTGCGTTTACGTTAGAAGAACTCCTCCTCATCCCCTTGATTATCAGCCGTCACCACTTTCTCCGGATTGAGACTCAAATACAGCCGTACCGCCGTCCCTTCCAGCACTTGCGAATTGCTTTGTGGCTCCTGCATATACACCATAAACTGCTCTTTATTTTCCTCCGTCACTTCTTCGTCATAATGGATGGTCCCAACGGTCAGATGCTCTTCCATCAGCAGTCCTCTTACCTCAGCAAGTTTTTTGCCTCGTATATCCGGAATAGTGACGATGGCGGTACCCTTGCCTTGACCAACTACCAGCACTACCGACTCTCCTTCGGTCAACTTGGACCCGGCTTCCAGCGATGTCTCTCCTTGACGGATATCCAGCACCAAATCCCTGTATTCACTGGGCTCGTACAAGACTTCGGATACATTCAAATTGAGTTGTTTTAACATGCTCTCAGCCTGACGATAACTGATATCATGCATTTCCGGCAGGGTCACTTGACGATGTGCGCTCGCGTTCACTACTACATAAACCGTACGCCCGCGTTTAGCGTGCGATTCGGCTGGAGGGGTCTGCTCCACAATCGTTCCTAATGGCACACTTCGTGAGTAGGTGGAGTCGATTACATCAATGGTCAAGTCTGAACCGGCCAATAATGCTTCTGCCTCCTGAACATACAGTCCCGTGATCTGTGGAATCTCCACTTCTTCACCGTGATGGGTATAATTACGCATCCATATAATAATGGATATAACTATGACAATAATGATGGCAATGGCAATCAGCACGTTTTTGCCATAAAATTTCCAATCCGAGGTGGATTTTTTGCCTCTTTTGTTAGAAAAATACATAAAATTGCAAAATTTTTGTGCAAAATTACAATTTTTTTTGGATATATGCAAAATTTGTTGTAATTTTGCGCAGTTTTTCGCGGCTTAAGGTAAAATATTACTTGTTTGCCCTCCGAGAACGAATATAAATAACACTTTAAAAAACTAGTTTTAGGTTATGAAAAAAATGATGTTCATTGCAGCTATCGCTTTCTGCGCTATGAGCTGCGGTAACAAGGCTGCTGAGGCTCCTGCAGAGGAAGCTGCTCCAGTTGAAGAGGTTGTTGTTGAAGAAGTTGCTAACGACTCTCTCGTAGAAGAAGTTGTTGAAGAAGTTGTTGAGGCTGCTGTTGCTGAATAATTTCACTTCACAAACAAACACACGGGACTACCTTTCGGTGGTCCTTTTTTTTATCCCTCATCTCTCACTTTCCCTCTCACTTTCCCTCTCCCTCTCACTCTCACTCTCCGTTCTAAACTGTCCCCTCTCGGCGATGTCCTCATCGCCGCCAGCGGTCCATCTTAATTATTCTTTGTTATTTATTATTTAGTTTGCGTTTGCGTTTGCGTTAATTAGTTTACGTTTGCGTTTGCGTTTACGTTAATTAGTTTGCGTTTGCGTTTACGTTTGCGTTAATTATTCTTTGTTATTTATTATTTACTCCCCCTTCAAGTAGGGTGCTAGTCATAACATTGTCATAACATTCTCATAACATTGTCATAACATTCTCATAACATTGTCATAACATTGTCATAACATTCGGCAACCCTGATGCTACCATGCGTTCACCGTTCTAAACAGTCCCCTCTCCGTTGTGCATTTCGCGCTCATTATTGAGCGCCGCTTCGCCGCATCTCCTGGTATCTCAGCAATAAATCTTAATAAATCCCGTTAAATTATTGAAAATAATTTGCATATGTCAAAAAAAAGTTGTATATTTGCAACGTTCTTTTGATAGAACAACCACAATTGATAATCTTTTTTAACCTCTAATATTATGAAAAACACTCTTTTACATTGTGTTTCGTCTGGTCGTCAGATATCTTTTAAGTTTTTAACCCGTTCTATCACCCTCTTAATGCTCCTCGCATTAGGCTCCTCGTCCCTGTGGGCAACGGATTTTACATTGTCTTCTGCGAACTCTGTGACTAAAGATGGAATCACTGTTTCGTTTGGTGCTGGCACCAACACTAGTAATTCTCCGTATTGGGCTGATGCAGGCTTGCGTTTGTATCCAGCCAATACAGTTACTATTTCTTCAAGTAGTAATATCACGGCTATTACTTTCAATTGGGAGAAACAGGGGTCAAAAACATTTGCTTCTGCATCTGCGAGTACAGGTACATATTCTCATCCGTCATCGGCTGGTGCTGGAACATGGACTGGATCTGCAAAAAGTATTACAATTACAGTAACTGGTTCGGGACCATTGCAATTAAACACATTGTCTGTAACGGCTGGCTCTGCTTCCAAAATTGATGTTACGTTGTCTCGTAATGGCGTAACAGAGACAAAATCTAACCAAACGTCTCCTTATACCCTACCTGCTGCTGCTTCTGAGGCAGACGCTTGTACGGATTGGAAGTTTAAGGGCTGGAGCACA
>JAGHTR010000172.1 GCA_018065205.1 Candidatus Colicola caccequi | reverse complement strand
ACCTATCCTGCCTTTGGACAAGATGCCCATTGCGTTCATCCGTCCGTTATGGAAAATAGACGAGCGCGACATCGTGCAATATGCAGAGATGCAAGGGTATCAGAAGCAACTGCATCTATGCCCGTTTGAGAAAGAGACGTCCCGCAGCGAGGCAGCGGAGTTGCTGGTCCAGTTGGAGGAGATGAATCCGGAGGTGAGGGCGTCGCTGATGCATGTGTTGGAGAGAGGGGACTCTAACGATAACGCAAACGTAAACGCAAACTGATTATAATATGCAAGGGGTTTATACTATTTTGTTGTTGTTTTTTGCCAATATCTTGATGATTATTGCATGGTATGCGCATCTGAAATTGGCTGAGTATCCATGGTTTCAGAAATGGCCATTGATAGCCGTCATTGCTTTTTCATGGGGTATTGCTTTTTTTGAATACTGTCTGCAAGTGCCGGCCAATAAGATTGGCTTTGAAGGCAATGGAGGACCATTCAATCTGATGCAACTCAAAGTGATTCAGGAAGTAATCACATTGGTGGTGTTTGTGCTATTCTCGATCATCGCCTTCAACATGCAACTGAGATGGAATCATGTGGTAGCCGGCATCTTCTTGATTCTGGCGGTGTACTTTGTATTTAAATAATTATGACTGTTCTGATAGCACCACTCAACTGGGGATTAGGTCACGCCACGCGGTGTGCTGCCTTGGTGCGTCAGTACATAGAAGACGGTCATGAAGTGATTTTAGGCGGCGATGGCGAGAGTCTATGCTGGCTGAAGAAATACTTCCCTCAACTGCGCACTATCGACTTGGCCCCATTAACGTTGCGTTATGGCCGAGGTAAGAGTCAGGTATGGGCGATGTTAAGAGCCTTGCCCCGACTGATACGTTTTGCGTTGATGGATGAGGTGTGCCTAAATCGCTTATTAGCCTCCGAACCTATCGACTTAGTCATATCGGATAACCGTTTTGGTTTATACTCCAAGTCCACACGTTGCGTTTATATGACCCATCAGTTATGGATTCGTCTGCCACGTCTATGGCGTTGGTTGGAACCGCTTGTTGCACGCCTGCACGCGCGGATATATAAAAGGTATGACGAGGTATGGGTGCCGGACTATGCCGATGGCGTCCAACCGTCCCTGTCGGGGATACTGGGGCATAAATTAACGCAAACGAAAACGCAAACGAAAACTATCAAGTACATTGGTCCGTTGTCCCGGTTTAGTGGTCAGTCATGGGATGTAAGTGGTAGTGCCTACCGAGGTTTTGACACGGTGGCTGTGCTATCCGGATTGGAACCGCAACGGAGTATATTTGAAAAGGCGTTGACGGAGCAGGCTATAAAGAGTAATGAAAAGACGCTGATTATTAGAGGCAAGATACAGGAACCGTTTGTTAGGATGCAGCATGGTTCGTTGCTGAAAGTGACTTACCTGAACGACCAAGATATGGTAGCTGCCTTAACGACATGCAAGTGTATTATCTGCCGCAGTGGTTATTCGTCCATCATGGATTTGGCGGTGTTAGGGGTGTTGGATAAGGCGAGGTTGGTGCCGACGCCGGGACAGCCCGAGCAGGAGTACTTGGCATCAATTAGCCAAGTAGCCAATTAACCAATTAACCAATTAGGAAATGCCGGAATAATGGCCGGTGGTGATGCGGAGACGGTCTAATTGGCGTTTGTAGATGCGATTGAAGTCATCTTCCAAGGTGGGGTCGGCATCCAATATATCCGAAGCCGCTTGTCGCGCCTGCATAAGAATCTGTCCATCGGTAGCCAGACTGGCAATTTTGAGATTAAACGGTAGTCCGGACTGCAGCGTTCCGTCCATATCGCCGGGTCCGCGCAGTTGCAGATCAGCCTCCGCGATGCGGAAGCCATCGTTGGTAGCCACCATGATATCCATTCGTTGACGGGTCTCTTTAGACAGTTCAGTTCGAGTGAGCAGGATACAGAAACTCTGGTCAGCCCCTCGTCCCACGCGTCCGCGCAGTTGGTGCAGTTGGCTGAGTCCGAATCGCTCGGCATTCTCGATAATCATCACACTGGCGTTAGGTACATTCACTCCCACTTCGATTACGGTAGTAGCCACTAAGATCTGCGTTTCGCCGCTGGCAAAACGTTGCATCTGGGCATCCTTATCCTTGGCTTTCATTTGTCCATGCACCATGGATATACGGTACTCGGGGAAGGTGTCGCAGAGTGTGTTGTAACCATTCTCGAGGTCTTGCAGGTCTAATTTTTCATTCTCTTTGATAAGCGGATAGACGACGTATATTTGTCGTCCCAGTCCTATTTGTTTGCGTATGAACTCATTGACGCTGCGTCTATGTAGAATCGAGTAATGGAAAGTCTGTATTGGTTTACGTCCCGGCGGTAATTCATCAATGACGCTGGTGCTCAAATCGCCATGTACGGTCATGGCCAAGGTGCGAGGAATAGGTGTGGCGGTCATGACTAATACATGCGGAGCCGTCTCGTTTTTGGTCCATAGTTTACTGCGTTGCTTAACGCCGAACCGGTGTTGCTCATCTATGATGACGAGTCCCAGATTAGCGAACTGCACCTCATCTTCGATTAGAGCGTGTGTGCCGATGAGCAGGTTGATTTGTCCGGAGCGCAATCCTTCGTGCAGGGGTTCGCGTTGTTTTTTGGTAGTGGAACCGGTGAGCAGTGCCACGTTGATTTCCGGCATGTCTTTAAGCAAGTGCGTGAGTGTCTCGAAGTGCTGGTTAGCGAGTATCTCGGTGGGCGCCATGATGCAGGCTTGGTAGCCGTTGTCGATGGCTAATAGGGCACATAACAGGGCGACGAGCGTCTTACCGGAACCCACATCCCCTTGCAAGAGACGATTCATCTGATGCCCACTCTTAAGGTCGCTATGAATCTCCTTGATGACGCGTTTCTGCGCATTGGTCAATTCAAAGGGCAAGCACTCTTTATAGAACCGATTGAAGAGTCGTCCTACGATGGGCATTGGAAAACCGACCCGTTGTTCATGGCTCTTCTTCTGTCTTAGGATATGCAGTTGGATATAGAACAGTTCCTCAAATTTGAGTCGTTCTCGCGCCCGTTGCATGGAGGCTATGTCTTTTGGGAAGTGGACATTGATGAGCGCCTCGGACAATCCCATGAGGTGGTTTTTCATGAGCACGTCCATCCCTAATGTATCCGGCACGCCACTTTCCTTAAGGTCCGGCATCAAGGATGCTATTATCTGCCGCATGCCTTTGGAGTTGAGTCCCGAGCGTTTCATGGCTTCGGAGGTCTCGTAGATAGGTTCTAACCCTTGTGTCATCTCGGGAGTAACCTTGCTCATGAGGGTCAATTCGGGATGCACGAAGTTCCATTCGTGATTGAATCGTGATGGTTTACCGAATAGTAAGTAGGGCGTGTTGAGTTCGAGTTTAAGGTATTTGATGCCTTGGAACCAGACTAACTCGCATGTGTGGGAACCGTCGTTAAAAGTGGCAGATATGCGTTGTGCTTTTCCTATTCCGATCGGATGCCATTCGGTAATCTGTCCGATTATTTGTACGGCAGTATCTTCATCCTCTATGTCCGCAATCTTATAGAATTTACTGCGGTCCACATATCGGAAGGGGTACTGCTGTAGTATGTCAAAGGCGGTTTGCACCTTTAACTCTTTACGAAGAATGTCGGCACGATGGGCACCGACATTCTTGCAATAGGTAATATCTCGAACAGATAAATCCAATATTATTGTAATCTAAATACCACGGGCAGGGTAAATTTAACGCGCACGGCTTTACCGCGTTGCATACCGGGTTTCCATTTAGGCATGGATTTAATCACGCGGATGGCTTCTCTGTCTAGGGCATCGTCAACGGAACGAACGACTTGTATATCCACGATAGAACCGTCTTTATTCACCACGAACTGGCAAATAACACGTCCTTGAATACCGTTTTCTTGCGCAATCATCGGGTACTTGATGTTCTCGGCCAAGTACTTCATCATAGCCTGTGTACCACCCGGGAACTCAGGTTGTTTCTCTACGATGACGAAGACCACGTTTTCTTCCTCTTCTTCCTCTTTAATTTCCACAGGTGCTTGGATGACGACTTCGGTTTTATCCTCCTCGGTGTTGATTTGGATTTCTTCGGTTTCGACATCATCTTCGACTACGTTCAGCACTTCTACTTCCTGAACTGCTGGTGGTGGAGGAGGTGGAGGTGTTTCCTGGCTTGTTTGCTGAATATCAATTTCCTCCTCGAAGGCAAATTCGGCATCAGCAACCTCATACTTAGTCACTTCCTTTTCCGTCCACTCTAAAGCGACGTAACATACACTCAGCACAAATACGAAGCCAATCAGCACATAGAGGAGCTTCTTGTCTTCCAAACTGGCATTAGGATTCTTTTTGAGTTGCATATTATTTAATATTTTATATTATACGACCTAATTTGGACTGCAAAGTTACTGAAAAAAATTGGAATAACCAAATAATTGTGT
>JAGHTR010000155.1 GCA_018065205.1 Candidatus Colicola caccequi | reverse complement strand
ACCATTCATGCCATTCACCAATGCGCAGATACCGCAACGGGTGCGCTTGGACGCCAAAATCAAAAAGTAACTACCTACAACCTCTTACACCCGAAGAGGTGGTAACACCGATGAGGAGAGGAGGAATTCTTGCCGTCTGCTGATTTAACAGAGTGGTATCAGCCATAACGGACTAGCAATTCCGACGACACGACCACTTCGCGACCACATGCAGCTAGCGGAAGCCCCGCCTAACCCCCGCCCAAACCGGCCAAAATCCTTGCTTTCCGTGGGCTTTGTGTTAGGCTTAGTAGGTCAGTACATGCTACGGAGATGCTACGGAACTTTAGACGCGCTTGGGTTAGTCCCCCGAGAGGCATCCGAATAGGTTGCCTCTTTCTGTTGATTAGCGAGTGAGCATGAGTTTGACGTTGATACCGACGTTGTCGTTCTTAATCGGATAGGAGGATGAAATCAACGGAATAGTGGATTGGTGGTCATAGAAGAGTTGTACACTAACCTTCTGCGAAATAACATAGTCGGCACTAATCTTAAGTCCCCATACTTTATTTCCACTACTTGCTTGTGTGAGATTCTCCTCAATCTTGCGCAGCAACGTAGATACGTTCTTATACGAGAAGTCTGCTGTCAGTTTGAGGTCATTTGAAACCTTACGCTGAGCGCCATTCTTCGTCTTAGCGGTGAAATGCAAATCCTTAACCGTATAGCCGGCACCAACCACTACCTCATCGGTGTGACCTTCGGTAATCTGAACGGCATTGATATTAAGCGTTGATGTACGCTGGCGACGGTACTCTCCCTTGAAACTTAATGAGTTCTTAAGAGTCATATTCAAACCAATCAATGGTGAGAAGGACTCCGTGATACTTACGGACGATATATCGTAAGCGGCTGATGGAATAGGAGCACCGGATACGGCATCGCGGCGGAATCCTAATGTCTTATCGCTGCCATCGCCTGCACCCACCCATGTTGAATACGTCGTGTATGAACCTATAGCATATTTACATGTATAGGCGTGCGTGAGAGTGAGGGAACGGAAATGCTCTTTAATGGCAGGAATACGTCCTAATCCGTCAAAGTTAATGCTCCAGTTTGGCATCACATGCAGGATGCTGATGAACGGATTGAAACTAATCTTATTGATGTCCTGCTTGGTATAAGCGGCTAGGAAAGCCGGAACCAAAACATCGGCTGAATTGCGACTAACTGTACCTACATTAGAATTGAAACTTGTGCCTCGCAATGTATCGGCAATCATACCGGCATTCGGGTAGAGTACATCGCGGTAACGAGCCTGCTGACGTTCCACCATACGGTCGCGATTATCCAAGAACCGGTCAAAGGTCTTAGAGGCAAAGTTATTCTTAATCGTACCAATCTTCTCAAATGCCGTTGCAATGGCTACTTGAGTGACGTTAAACGAACCGGTCATGTTCTCTTGCAGGCGATGACCTGCTACATCATCATTCACATACAGCATGGAATTAGTCTGTGCCTCATACCGCTTACCATTGACTTGAATTTTGAATCCGGGGAATGGTTCCAAGGTAATCTTATAGTCAAAGTCCGAAGACGAAGCCAGCGTAGATGGTTGAGCTACCGAGTCTGCCATTACTAACCATCCATGATCTTTAGCGCGAGCCATGTAGTTTTTCGGGAAGAAACCAAATCCGAAATCCCATCCCGGCGCATACGTTGAACCGCTTTCGTGGTACTGACCAAAGAAACCAATCTGCGGATTAAATCCGGAAACAGTCATAGCATCCGTCTTGCGATAGGTCACTTGTACGCGGCGCACCATTGTTCCGAAGTATGCCGCAAAGTCCATGGTTAACTCCGCCGGTGTACGTTGGTTTGGATCCTTGGTGGCCACCGTAATGGTCACATCTTTCACGTTTGCCTTGCTGGTAACCACCATCTTGGTAGGACCATCGGCTTTGAAGCGGATATGAACGGACTTTCCCTTGCTATCCACTGCCGTCACAAGCAGGTTCTCCGAGTTAAGGTTGTGCGTTATCTCGGTGGGCTCATTAGCCTTCAGTTCCACTGTTTCGGCATAGGTCTTGGGACGGAATGGACGTTTATTAGAACGATTAGCCATACGTTGGTTAAGGTTCTTCCAGTACTTAGAATGACCATATAAAGTCTCTAAGTTAGCCTGACCATCTACTTGCCAAGAGCGGGATGACTGCGCCGTGTTACCAAAGTTAGTATCCGACCGTGTGGAGGCTGTTCTATTCCATGTGTACGTACCGTTATACGATGCATTGGCTGTCAGCCATTCCATATACGGGATGCGGTTAAAAGGCACGCTCCACGATGCCGTGAAGACCTGTTGGTAGGTATAAGGCGAACCCCACTTACGCAAACTGCGACTGATGGTATCTTTCCACGCCTCGTAGTAATCATGGGTGAAATTATAGTCCTTGATAATCTCCGGTGTGTAATACCCTTCGTCCACGGTTGAGTTCATCGCCGTATGGAAACTGAACTTCATATTCTTAGTCAAATCGTACTTGAAGTCAAAGTTACGATCCCAAGTAAAGTCTTTGGAGAAACTTAGTTCCTGATTATTATTGGCACTCTCGCCGGCATCTACCTGATTGAAGTTACGCATTCGTAACTCGGAGAACGTACGATGCATGTTTGTATTGAAACTCCACGATTGCGGTAAGTAATAGATATTGAACTCTGTCAGCAGTTTGACATCTTTCACTTTATCCATCTTTTTAAATGGCTCCCATGGTTTGGGATTGAACGAATAAGCGTAGTTGAACGACCCTTTATGGTCGGAGTTAAAGTCCTTAGCTATCTCCGGATTGGTTTGGTTCTGCTTATTGAAGGCCACCGACAATGTGAAGTTCGCCGGATCATAGAACATGTTCTTTTTCTTAGAATGTATATCCACTTTGAAGTTAGTCAAGCTCCAAGACAAAGACTCTTGTTCGGTATTGGCGAGGGCTTTAATAGAGTCTTTCTCGTGCTTGGTGGTGTATGTGTCCAACGATTCGTCCAGTTTGATATCCGTATCGGTAGGATCATACTTAGGCGAAGAGACGTTCTTAGAGTAGCTGACATAGAGAGGAATATGGAGCTTGGCTTTTTCCGGCAGCAGTCGTCCAGCCTCCAAAGCAGCACTGACTTGTACTTCGTAGTAATTATCCATATTACGTCCCTGCACATTGCTCTCGATGCTACCAAAGCCGGTGGTTTCTACGCGTCCGGATACGTTTAGCTGTGCGATATCGCTAATACCTAACGATGCGTTAGCCATTGCTGCCATACCGCCTTCTTCATCAAATTCACTCAGCCGCAGTTCGTTCACCCATATCTCACCATTGAGGTCTTCTTGTGTATTACGGTTGCGCACACCAATCATTATGTACTCTACATCTTCAAGGGTAGGATTACCTAAAATAGAGATGCGGTTCTGTCCTTTACCGGAACGGTCATCATATACGACATACGGAACGGTATTACTTACACCGGTTGTACCGGAACGTTTGGCTTTGTTTCGTGCCGTCTTAGCATCCGTGAGCATCTTGAGTGGAATGTCGATTTCGTTTTCGGCAGGCCATACCTTGCGGCGGTCGTTCTCATCATCATTATTATAATGGATGCCTTCAGGAGTAACCTTCAACGGTAGGTCATATTCGTAGTAGTTATTGGTCATATCCGTTCCCAGACGGATGAAGCAACTCAGTTGGTTATCCTCTAATGCATCCGTACCGGGGGTTGCCTCGGCATGTACGAACATCTGCAGTTTTTTATAGTTGCGGATGTCCATTGTTGTTCCTTTATATACTGCCTTAGCATCGTTGCGACCTAAGTTATGCACGCGCATTACGAGGGCTTGCTCATTTTGAGCAATCAACTGTGCCTGACCAGGATCGGTCTGACGGCTCACGCCGGGAGGTAGCACATAGTTAACTGGGCTACGCTTACCATCTTGCTCAATTGAAACAGCTTGTACATCCAAGGAGGCATGGGTGACGGTATCAATATTATACACTTGTTTCTGACTATTGAAATACAGTCCCTTGTGGTATTGACGCCATTCGCCACGCACCAAATCCATGGAAGCAAAACGTAGCGTGGTAGTATCGGCGCAACCGGTGAGGTACATACGCATGAAACGGATGGACTTGAAGTTACGGATCGAGCCAACGGTGGTACGGTGCTCATCACGAATAGGAATCTTAAATTTATACCACGTTACATGTTCGGTCTTGCCGTTACGCAGTGTAACATCGGTCTCCATCTTCTCGGAGATATAGTTTTGACCGACCTCCATCTTAAGGGGATTTAATTCAACAAGGTACTCGTAGTATTTTTCGTATTCGTTCAACGTGTTGTCTTGGTTGATATCCTCAATATCCGGTGTAAGGGTAGAGGCGGTACCATAACTATCTCCTCCGGACTCGGGCGAGTTACCTTCCGTGCCATTGAAGTGCTTATAGCGATCCAAAACAGAAGCCTCGGCATGGTCGTAATCGCCACCACGGTAATAGTGGTAATCATCTCCGGCAGGGTCATTGAGGGGCGAGAAAGGATCGGCGATCCAATCATTGATGACTTCAAAATCAACTGCTCCCTTTACATTCTTAATGTATTGCTGATAGGTTTCAAAGTTCTTTTCTTGTTCGCTACTCAATCCGTCTAATCCGACGTCTTGCGCATCCCGTGCTCCGGACTCGTTGCTGAAAGCCACCGTTGTGCTGGTGGTGCGTGGAACACGCCCCCAAATAGTGGTCTCTACCATACTCATATCATTAGGATTGACTGGTAATCCGTGCTCAAAACTCTTCTTACCATCCCTTAATATATCTTCGCTAATATCACCTAAGTCAATATATAACTTAGCATCTTTGAGACTGATGTCACTTTCGGTGCAGGTGAGTTTCGGATCCATCAGCCAGAACTCAATGTATTCAATGTTAGCCCGTTCAAAGTCCGTATTGTCCAAACGTCGCATCATACCTCCCCAACGCGTTGTAGGATTGGTTAATGAACCATCTTGGCGGTTATATTGCTCATTATCTACATAAACGTTATACGGACCGCGTTCTTTGGGGTAGAAAGTGAGGTTAAGGATGCTTAAACGCGTGTCTTCGTTCACCAGACTCTGTTTGTTAGGGAAAATCTCCTGTTGATATACAATACGGGTGCGGTGATCCGACATGATATCGTTGTTATTGCGGATATGTGTAGGAGTGTTGGTTTGTGGATAGCCAAAGATAGGATCCACTACGTACCAACTGAGCAAGGCGCGGTTCTTGCCATACTGGATATCATTGCTGAATTTATGCTCATCAAATCGCGTAGGCGTTGAGGATAAGAACCAAGCACTGGGATAATGCACATCTATGGCTGTGGTGGTAGATTCAAAATCGTCTACGTAACTTGTTCCGGCGGTGCCGACATCTTTATTATGCCCAGGAATGAGGTGGGCGAACTCAGCACCAACCTGGAAGGTACTGGGTGCGGTGGCTGTTATCCACGGAATCTTATCCAAGAGGTTGGTGAGCCACATCATCTCGGTCTTGTAGTTGAGGTTGAGTCCCCAAATAGTGTTAGAGAGCGGTTCACTGCCTGCATTTACTTTGGTGGTAAGTGGAGTCTCTCTAAGGTGCATCAATGTTCCACCAATGGAGAAGTCCTTGTTAAAGTCGTATTGCAAATGCAATCCATACATACCGCGACGTTGCATGCCGAAGGTGGATTGATTCTCCAATTGCACGTTTACGTTCGTTCCGGATTCCAAAATAGATTGGTTAAGAATAGTGACTACACCCATTGCATAGTCCACTGTATAATCAACGTTCTCAATTAGTTTGGCTCCTCCTGCGGTTACGGTGACGCTGCCTCGTGGCACATTCATTGCATTCAAACGAATCTCGCTGCCGTTCGTGCCCTTGTATTTACCTTTGAGTGTGAATTTATTCTTCTCACTCATCTCTTGTGCCACCACGAGGGTGGAGTCATATAGTTCTTGAAAACAATACTTATCAATCAGTTTCTTATTCGTTCCGGATGGGTCAATCTGACTGGCCAAATAACTGCCAAATGGTTCCAATACAGGGAAGATAACTCGTCCCATGCTACTTAGTACCGTATAGCCTTCTACATAGTCAAATCGTCCATCCGCGTATGGGTTGTTCTTCTGATCTAATCGGTCGGCATTCAGTACTCGCAGTAATTGCTTACCTTTGGTTTTGACTCCTTCCGGCAAGTACTGCACTTCCTGGCCAATCGAGTCATTACGATACATTACGTATAGCTCAAACTTATCACTGGTCATGCTGCTGGCACCTAATGAGTAGATATTCTTCATCATCAAGTGCCACGTACCAAACTTATCGTTCTTACGTCCTTCTCCTGTGTATAAAGGTGCATTATTACTGCTACGCAGCATTTTCAAAATGAGGTTAGGTGCCCGTGAGTAATTGCTTGGACCAGGCGTCGGAGTGGTGTTATTGCCTTGTATATCAGATGAGAACTCACCAACCTGATAGACCTTACCACCATAGGTGTATTCATAGGCGACAGCCAAGACTTCGTCTTGCTGCAAGGCCGTCTTAAGAGATATATAACCTAATGCCGCATTGAGTGTATATTCGCTGGGTGATAGCAATCGTGCCGATTCTATCTTGTCGTAGTCTTCGCCGCCAATTAATTTCCAATCGGGGTCTACTTCCCGATCTTGCAAATAAGAGGTTACTTTTTGGATATCACGTATATCGTCAATGTCCTTGATTTGTGCGTACAGTTCGTTGGCACTATTAGCCGGCATAATGTCTTTAACATGAGGAATAGCCCAGTGCTGCAAGTTCAGGTGGTCTATTCGTGCCTCGGCCAGGTCGGTGAATGCTACGATGTTGCGAGCTTGGTCATAGTTGCCACGCTTATTGGTAACCCATACCTCGATACGGTTAATTGTTATTCCGCTGGCGATATAGGGCAGGGTAGCCATAGCTTTTTCGTAATTGTCGCGGAAGTAGTAACTGAGGAAGAAGTGCTTGTTCTCGTCATAGTCATCAGCTTGCACTTCAAACTTAGTCATCTGTGCTCCACCTTCGGATGACGCCGACTGCATTTCACTATTCTGCTGACTAATCACTCCTTGCACTTTAAGACGGCCAAACTTAAGATCGGCTTTTACACCGAATAAAGCTTGGCTTCCCTTAATAAGACTGGAGTTAAGGTCCAGACTGACATTACCGGCCTCAATGGACTGCAGGATATCGTCTTCTTCTCCCTTGTAACCAATCTTGATATTTTGTTGGTCTGCAGCAAAACTAGCCTCGGTGTTGTAGTTCATTTGCATCTTTAGACGCGTACCGACACTACCGTTCACATTCACTTGTATCTTTTCGTCAAAGTCAAAGATATTATTATTGCGGCTGCGCTTGGTGAGCGATGGGTTATCTACGTACTGGTGCTTAAAGCCAAAGAGTAGTTCGGCACTTCCTTGCAGTTTTAGTTGCACGCCACCAGGACCAAACACTTTATCGGCGGGACCGATATTGAATTTCATATCGGTAATGTCGAATTTCTTTTCGTTATCGTGCTCAACCTCGCTTATCTTTTGTTGCCAATACTGATGAATGAATTTCTTTTCGGAATAGTCCTTATACTCCTCGGGGGTCATCAGGAACGGTGTGGATATATCTAAATCGCCCACTTTGGTATGCACTACATAATAGCCGGTGCTGGGCTGATATTCTACCTCTGTAGTTACATTATCCGGTTGTTTGAGGTCCATATTGCTGCCTGTTCGCATCAGGTCCTCATAATTGGTCCCGGTTTGTTGCTTTAATTGCACAGGCATCAAACGGCCAACGGTGTCGGCTTGTTGAATGGAGTCGCTATTGAGACTCTGCGCCATAAGCGCGAGAGGCATCAGCAATAATATGAGCAGTTTAGTGATTCGCAAAATAGATTAGAGCATTTTTAATGCTTCGCGTATAACGGTCTCTACTGGAGCAGTAGGAGATTGTTTTAGAATCTTATCCACAACCTTGCCACTGGTTGCGGCGGTAAAGCCCAACATAACCAAGGCGCTGATAGCCTCTTCCTTGATTGGATTGAGTTCGGTGGGGAATAACTCGGTATCTTGTATAGAGGTTGTTCCATCCCCTAAGTCAACTTTAAGAATCTTGTCTTTGAGGTCCACGATGATGCGTTGTGCCATCTTAGGTCCTAAACCTTTGACTTGCGATAGGGCTTTACTATTACCCGTTGCAATGAGCTGACGCAATTCAACAGCCGTGTAGGCGGACATAATCATTCGGGCCGTATTGCCACCAATGCCACTGACGGTAGTGAGTTGCATAAAGATTTCCCGCTCGGCTTTGCTGCTGAACCCAAATAAGTCGTGTGTGTCTTCACGAATAATCTCGGTGATGTACAGCTTAACTTCGGTCTGATCAATCAAAGCCGAATAGGTGGGTAAAGCGATGTTAATTTGATAGCCTACTCCTGCGGCCTCAATAACTGCAAAAGTGGGATTTAATTCACTGAGTTGACCTTTAATATAATCTATCATATACGTATGGGCGAGCGCATATTCGCGCAAAATGCCTGCAAAGGTACAAAAAAATCTGCAAGTATGCAAATTTATTTAACAAAAAATTTTTTTTTTGATATTTTATAGCTATAATTTTGAAATGTAATTTTTTTTTTGTACCTTTGCACTCAAATTTAGACACGTGTATATTGCGATTGCAGGAAATATTGGTGCAGGTAAAACAACGCTAACTAAGATGTTAGCTAAATACTACGGTTGGGAGCCACGATTTGAAAGTGTGGGTTTTAATCCGTATTTGGAGGATTATTATGGCGATATCCCTCGTTGGTCGTTTTGCTTGGAAACATATTTCTTGAAGGAACGTTTCCGTGATATGCTGGCTGTGATGCAGTCGTCCCATACGATTGTGCAGGATAGAAGTATTTTTGAGGGTGTATATGTGTTCGTTAATAATAACTATCGTCGTGGTGATTTGAGTGAGCGGGATTATACTACGTATATGGAACTTTTCCGCCACATGAAGAGCTTGATGCGTTTGCCGGATTTGATGATTTATTTACGTAAATCCGTTCCTGCTCTCATTGCTCAGATTCAGAAGCGCGGTCGTGAATACGAAAAAGGGATGCAGATTGACTATCTGAAGGATCTGAATGAACGGTATGAAGACTTTATCTTTCGTCAGTATGACGGACGTGTGTTGGTGATTGATTCGGATAATATGGATTTTGAGAATAATCCCGAGGATTTCCGCCAGATTGTAGATAAAATAGATGCCCAGTTATTTGGTCTCTTTTCTGAAGAGCATTTTAAATAGTAACAGATAAAATCATTATACTATGCATATAGCTATTGCCGGTAATATTGGCTGTGGAAAAACCACGCTTACCAACATGCTTGCCAAACATTATGGTTGGCAACCTCGTTTTGAATCCGTAGATTTCAATCCCTATCTTGCGGATTTCTACGAAGATATGGCTCGCTGGTCGTTTAACTTGCAAATTTACTTCTTGAATAAGCGTTTTCAAGATATTGTGGATATATCTAAGTCAAACGAGTATATTATTCAGGACCGTACAATTTACGAGGATGCTCGCATCTTTGCGCCTAACTTGCATGAGCAAGGCTTTATGTCGGATCGTGATTTTGATAACTACACGGATCTGTTTAACCTGATGATGTCGCTGGTTAAGATGCCCGACTTGATGATTTATGTCCGTTCTTCCATCCCTAATCTGGTGGCTCAGATTCAAAAGCGTGGCCGTGAATACGAAGCCTCGATGCGTATAGACTATCTGCAGGGATTGAATGATAAGTACGAGGACTGGATCAAGGATTACAAAGGTAAGTTGTTGATTATTCCCGGCGATACATGTAAGTTTGGCAATAATCCTGAGGATTTCCGCTGGGTAACCGATCGTATTGATGCCGAGTTGTTTGGTCTGTTCCCATTTGAAGCAGAACAAGGTGTCGGCAAGGAGATAAAATGATTCAGGCTTTTCTCGATTATATTAGCATCGAGAAAAAGTACTCCCCTGCAACGGTTCAAGCTTATCGTGATGACCTTCGTGACTTTTGTCTCTTTTTAGGTTGGGATACTACCGAGTATAACCCAGCTAAGGTCTCTGATGCAGATGTCCGCGAATGGCTTGTTGTGATGATGGATGAGAGCCATAATTCGGCACGAAGCGTACGCCGTAGGTTAAGTGCATTGCATTCTTTCTATCGGTTCTTATTGCGCATTGGTAAGGTAAAGGTAGATATTACCCGCAAGGTAATTGCTCCCAAGATTGATAAGCCGTTGCCGGTATTCTTTAAGCCTTCTGAAATGGCGGAGGCTACACGATGGGAAGAGGAGGCTGATGATTTTGAATCAATTCGGGATTGCCTTATCATACAAATGCTCTACCAAACAGGAATGCGACAGGCTGAGATGCTTAATCTAAAAGATGAAGATATCCGCTCAGATGCAGCTGAAATACGTATCTTCGGTAAACGTCGCAAGGAGCGTATTGTTCCAATAGGAGAGTCGCTACTGGCGGAGATTAATAAGTATCTGAATGCACGAAACGAAATACAAGAGAAGTCCGGCTCATTTGGCACGTTTTTTGTGCATAGAGATAAAAGTGGAAGGGTGACATCGTTAACTAAATCAATCCTTTATAGGATTGTACGTAGTAGAATGGGGGAGGTATCAACCCTCAAAAAACACTCCCCACACGTGCTAAGACATACGTTTGCTACCACGATGTTGGACAATGGAGCGGATATACGTACCATTCAACAATTGTTAGGACATGCCAGTTTAGCGGCTACGCAAGTTTATACACATACTACGTTTGAACAAATACAGAAAACATATAATGCAGCGCATCCTCGCGCTAAAAAATAACTTTAAATAGAACGATTATGAAACTGAACATCAATTCTGTTAATTTTGAGATTGCAGAGCGTCTGGAAAAGTACATTGAGAAAAAAACTCGTCGTTACGAACGTCTTCTGCCGAGTGAAGAAGTGATTATGGAATTAAGACTGACGGTGGTTAAGCCGGAAACTAACCTCAATAAACAGACTCAGATTCGTATCTTAGGCAATGGTCCGGAACTATTTGCCGAAAAGACTTGCGATACCTTTGAGCAGGGTATTGACCTTTGCTTAGAGGCATTGGATAAGCAACTGGAGAAACTCAAACAGCGTTAATCTCGTCAAACAATATAAATATATATGTTATGAAGAAAATACTTATTTCTCTTCTCGCTGTCATATTGACAACGGGACTATTTGCAGCGCAACGTACTGTAGAAGAAGCTGCTGCT
>JAGHTR010000102.1 GCA_018065205.1 Candidatus Colicola caccequi | reverse complement strand
AAGGCGAGACTCTCGAATACTTGGAGGGAGTCTTGCCGTGCCCGTAGTGCCAAAGGCGCAATGTCCGGAACGAAACGCAATGCTATCAATGCACCTGATGTAAGTTGGAGCAAGGGCATAGCAACGAAGTACCACAGCAAGAACTGTGACGAAGGTGCAGTCTTGCCGTGGTATGGAGTGCCGGCATCAAGAACTGGGTAGAGAAGTGGACTGTGAACATGTCGAGAACTCCGGCACGGAGTCTTGACGTGTTCACAGCCCAACTGCGCGAGGACGCTTGACGTCGGCTAAGCCCGCTGCTCCAGTGTTGAAGGTTGACCCCTGACCAAATACCGGTTCAAAACTTGCGTGACCTTGCAAGCCCCGAAAGAATGTGCTAACTTTGCAACGGAAAGGTGACCATATCAGATGTGGACTGCTGCGAAAGGGCAACTATCAAATGTATGGCAGATTAAGCCCATTTCTTATCAAGTTCCCGGTACCGGTGGTAGAGCAAGAAAGACCACCTATTTTCCCGAAAAAAAATTACACAAATCACACAATGACCTAACTCCGTGATTTATAGATTATTATTCTTGTGAAAAAAAATATTACAATATACAATAATTGTGTGATTTTTTGAGCTCGTCGAAATTTGTGTAATTTTTGTGTAATTTTGTGTGGCGTTGTGTTACAACGTAACTCGTTGTATATCAGCGTGTGTAGTTTGTGTTTCTTGTGAAGGGCTATTAAAAATAAAATTTTTGGCACAATTCGCAAGAAAAACAAAAAAAGTGCAGCGACCTTCACAGGCAGCTGCACCGTCCTAAGCAATTTATCGAGCAAATCAGAAGGTCTGCACCTCACGTTCATCACAATCCAAATCAGGAATAACCTGTTGTGGATTTTGTGGTGGAACTTGCGGAGCGGGTTCCTCATCATCACCCGATTTCGAGAAGGATACCGTTTCAAGCGTAAGATTGAAATTTTGGTGTATCACTTCATAGTCAATACAATAAGCAGAGTCCGTAATTTCTATTGGCTGTAGATGGGTACATCCATCAAAGCCCTGTTTTTCCTCGAACTTGAATGTACCTTGCTGGTACTCCTTGAAACGTGTGGAAGTGGACTCACCGAAATAGAACTCTTTAGAGGTCTGCAAATAATACTTAATGGAGGTTTTTGGCAACAGAGGTTGTCCGGATGTTTTGGCATGGATCTGATATAGTTCCATGATGCGCTTAAAGCGCAGATACAAAATCTTGCGAGGCGGATTAAGTGTTATCACTCGTGAGGATTTTCCATCTTTCACACGAATAGTCTCACGATAGCGGATTTTATAATCCGAATCTTGCACGATTAGTCCTTGACGACGTAAGAAGTCAACCACATCCCAGAACGATGTGATATCGGAGTTCTCTTGGCTGAGCTTGCTCTGCCTAATACATAGTTTAGCGCAGACTTCCTTTAGGTTGTCGTAGCTAAATGGGAAGCCCAGTTGTATATTGCGCAGCGCATGGAAAGCAGCGAGTGGAACGAGCCAGTTATCAAACAATCGGGATTCCACCATTTCCTCACCGATAGCAGCGCGTAGATCTGCAGATGCAGTTCCCCAAGACGATTTGAAGTTCTCCTCAAACTGGCGGCGATACTTTAGTATCTCAAGCGTTAGGTGTGAACATCCCTGTTTGCGGAGAGCTACAAAATTCTCGTAATTGGCGCGCTCTTGAGGTGTGCGTTTGTCTGCCTCTGTGTCGGTTGTCAAGAAGATAAGACGCGTGAAAAGGGCATTATCAATAGTCGGCATTTCTTGACCTGTCAAAACAATTGCCGAATCAACCTGTGTAATTTCACGTTTCTTATCTTTATCCATATTCATACGAGTGCGTCCAATACCATCCCAAAGTCCCTTCAGGAACTCTCGCTTATCAAGATCGATGGTATTCTTGTATTCATCAATATGGACGACTGCATTGGCGCATTGTGCCACAATGTTTGCCAAGGCAGCAATCGTAGATGTTTGGATATTGGGCGGTGTGTTCTCAATAATAAAGAATGCCATTAGGGAGTGGCCGAGTTGCGATTTTCCGGTACCACGAGGACCAAAGACATTCAACAGGGGGAATGACTTGGTTTCCGTGACGATGATATCGCGGAAAAGAGCAGCCAGCAAGAACCCCATAGCAACCTTGGCATTGTCGCCGAAAGAACTAATAAAGCTTTCGGCATAAACGCTTAAAGAGAAGTTGCCGTAAGATTTATGCACAAACTGACGCTCAAACTTGTATAGCAAGTATTCTTGGGCGTACAATTTGGACGCACCCGGAAGGTAGAAATTGAGTGTCGTTGTACCTCGTTGTATGCGGACAATGCCATACTCATCCGCTTCATACCAAGAACCATTATCGACAGCACCATTACCATAGGCAAAAAAGCCCTGACGCTGCCAACCTAATTGAGTAATCAATGTAGCAGACTCAGTAACTTTGTATAGATATCGTTTGAGCTTGGTGAGTTGTTCACCTTTAGCGAGCCAAATAAAGTTGCCAAGACTTTCGACTTTCTTCATAAAGGATGGAAGGCTTGTCAATTCTTCTCCGGAGAACTCAACGATTTCACTGTCTTTGTCCTCATTGGTAATGGTGAAGATACGCGAGGAGTTCACTGCGTCTTTGATGTGATATAACGGATGGAGAACGAAGTTGGACCAAAAATGCAATTGCCCATTGCTATCCATATTAAGATAGCAAGAGTCCTTTTCAAGGAAACCAAAGTCCTTCATCATATCACCATCGAGGAGGTTATTCCGTGCGGCTTTCTTTAGGGCTTCCTGCGTGCGCATGCGCTTTCTTTTATTGATAGCGTCACGCCAAGTGGGGAGTGTGCTTGGGATATATCTGCGTATATCGGCAAGTAAGAAGTCTATCTTGTAATCATCGTGATAGAGACTGAGTAGGTCTGCGATGGTTTCAAGATTGCGCATCTGTCCTTCGGGGTTGCTAAACTTTAATTTCGCGGCATACCATGGTAGAAATTCCTGCGCCGACAATTCGTCAAATTTCTGTCTTTTGTCAAAATACTCGTCGGCATCCCGTTTTTGGGTTTTCTTGTCAGGCGCGGGAATTTCTATCACGGAAACACTATCAAAGCCCTCCTTCAGTGCCAAGGTACCGGTTGCGATTACTTTGTCTATCCCAATGCCCCAAGACTTCCCATCGGGAATCTTGTCTATATCCGGGATCAGACAAAGACGATGTGCCTGTTTGTGTAGTATCTGTAGTTGGTGTTGCGTCCAATCACTACCCAAACTGGCTACAGTATTCAAGACACCGATTGATTGTAACCGAAGGACATCAGGACCACCTTCTACAAGGTAGAAAAGATCTTCTTTTGCTCCTTGTCGATAGGCAACATCAAGACCAAAGATGGACTTATCTTTGGTATATACAAGACTATTGGTAGAATTGATGTACTTTGGTGGATCATTTCCCTCCTTGTGTTTGTTGGCTTCATAGACAGTTTGCACTACGCGAGCTGTGTAACCTATGATTTGGTGGGAAATGCTCCTAATCGGTATCATAAGACGACACCGGAAGAAGTCGTAGATTGAGTGCTTCTCCTCGTTGTTTTTGAGCAGCCCTAACTCAATCAAGATATTTATAGAGATATGCTCTTTCTCAGCATACTCCTTCAGCCGGTTGTAATCATCGTAAGCGTAACCGATGCCGGCTTCCCGAATATAATCGGCACCCCAGCGTTTGGTAGCGTACTCAAGTGCCTCACGCGCTTCGGGGTCATCGTGATAGAGATTAGCCACAAAGAACCTCTGCACTTTGTCGTATGCTATTCGCATAAGTTCGCGTTTGTCATTGTTGGCTTTCTCCTCTGCGGATAGCGCAAGGTCTTTAGTCTCATGCAATGTGTAATGGACTTCACTTGCGAGGTAGCGAATAGCTTCGGGATATGTGAGGTTGTCCCTTTGCATAACAAAGGAAGCAGCGTTGCCCTGTGCGCCACAACCGAAACATTTATAGGTGCCGTTATTCGTCCATACAAAGAAGGAGGGCGTCTTTTCACCATGGAAAGGACAGCAGCACTTATACTTGCCGGGTCCGGCTTTCTTCAGACCATCACCGATAATTTGGGTAAGGTCGGCACGCGATAGAACCTCATCAATATCTTCTTGGGGTATCATGATTTGGATTCAGATGGGTGATGCTCACGATGCCAAGCGTCCATTCGTTCTTGGCGGAGTTCTTTGGATTCTATGAGTTCCAAATCATATTCTTTCCAGCGTTGTCCGGAAGCACGCCTGCATACTCCCAAATAAGACCAGCGCGCAACGGCTTGACATGTAGTGTCTAAAGCAGCGTTGGCTATTCGCACCTGTTCCTTAGTGTTCACTGTGCCATAAGCACGAGCCACCAAACCATCTCCTGCAAAATAGATTCCATCAAGCACAATCTCAGGATGTTTAGACAATGCTTGGCACCAGCACTCATAGGTGTGGAGTTGTTCTTTCGTTTTCTCGTTCATAATTGTATTTATTTGGATTGCTTTTTCCTTTTAGATATACGCGCATCGCGCACACGTGCGAGCTCATGTGTGGCGCAGTAATCGGTCACCGTTTGAATTAGACTTTCCTTGTCTGTTTCAAACTCATTAAGTATGACTACGAGTAGGGTATCCTCCGGGCGGCTTGTATGCCCATGGCGTAACTTGTAGTAGAAGGTTGAATGACCCCATCCAAGACGGATTTCTGCGACATCACGAAACAATTGTTTGTCAGATTCGCCTAATTTGTAGTAAAAATCACTAAAATTTACCATAATTTTGCAGAAAAATTTGCGTATATCAAATATTTGTTTTAATTTTGCACGACAAAAGTACAAATAAAAAAGCAAACTACCAAATAAAAACGCAAAAATGCGTATAAAAAAGCGTATTTTTAAGTAAAAAAGCGATTTTTAGGGTAGAATTATTGCAAAACTGACTTGTTTAACCTAAGCAATTCAAAAAACAAGTATGTATAACGGTAATCAAATTAAGGTGCTATTAGCACAACAACAGGTGTCCTCTGCGGACCTATGTGAAAAAGTGTTTGGCAAGCGTGATGCTTCCATTTGGCAATTGGTAAATGGTAACCCCACAGCCAAGACACTTGAGTCAATTGCAGATTTCTTCAAAGTTCCTATAGACGTATTCTTCCAACGGCAGGTGGTTGTAAATCAACAAGCACCAAATGCTCATTTCGACCAGGGGTATTTTCAATTACTCCTGCAAACGAAAGATGAGCTCATCAATAGTAAGGATGAAGAAATCAAAATGCTCAAAAAAGAGTTAGATGCAGAACGCAAAAAAAGTCAAATAAATTTGCATATGTCGTAAATTTTTTGTAATTTTGCAGACGGATTTTGAAACAAGATGCAAGCGTGCAGATGGTTCTTAAGCCCAGTATTTATAGGGGTTGCAGACGTTTTTTTTGCCTGCAAAAACCATGACAGAATCCTGACGAAACATTGAAAAACTAAGCAATTTATCAAATACTAATCAGTTGAATATCAACGATTTAGAATTTTGACATTCCGGCGGATCGTACCGGGGGTTCGAATCCCTCACTTTCCGCAAAAAAGTAAGTTAGGGAACCAGTTTGGGCTCCCTAACTTGCTTTTTGAGAAGGCGAGGGCCTTCTCAACCCCCGGTCGGAGGGTTCTTATCTCGCTTTGCTCGAACGATTATTGCTCACTCTGTTCGCAATTTTCGAATCCCTCATATATTGTTTAGGCATTGGGGAGAATTGCCGTAGGCAAGGCGGCGTCCCAATCCCTCACTTCTCACCGTCCCAATCCCTCACTTTGAGGTTGCCATATAGCACATCGTCTTGCTTATTTTATCTTTGCGTAGCAGATAAGGATGACTGTGATGATGGTTAAGTTGCCGATTTCGAGCCAAGAGAAACCTCTGACAAAGAGCATCACGATGCCTGCTATCCATCGCAAGGCAAAGAGCGTTTCAATGGTGATGATAGCCAATTTAGTTAGAGGCAAATGTATATCCCCTGCTGCAGATAAGCCATATAATCCAGCTACCGTAAAGCAACCTACTAATCCAATGGTAACGGCATAAGGCAGCCATGATTCTACTGCGTACAACATATCATAGATAGGCGTTACGTTATAAAAAGCAAACATCTGTTCTAATGCCAGCAGGCAAGCCAAATGTCCGGCAGC
>JAGHTR010000003.1 GCA_018065205.1 Candidatus Colicola caccequi | reverse complement strand
CAAGTGATGCAATTGCATTAAAGTTATAGATAGTTCCTCAATATAGAAAAGAACACATAAGAACAAAACAGACATCTCTCTGCTGTTAGCCCATTTTTGGAACAGTTTTTAGTGGATTTTTTAGCGCACAGAAAACAAATCAGGCACCTACATTGTTGTAAGTGCCTGATTTTATGGGCGCTCCCTCAAGGACTTGAACCTTGGACCCCCTGATTAACAGTCAGATGCTCTAACCGACTGAGCTAAGGAAGCTTGCTTTTCAAAAGCGAGTGCAAAGGTACTGCTTTTTTTTGGATTGACCAAATATTTTTCAAAAAAAATGCATTTTTAATGAAAAAAAGTTTGTTATTACTCGTTCAATAGCATATAAACCAATGAAAAAAGTATTAGGTTTAGGCAATGCGCTTACTGATGTTTTACTTCAGGTTAGCGAAGATGATTTAAGAGAATTAGGACTTCCCAAAGGTTCGATGAACCTGATTTCGATGGAACAATGTGAGAAGATTCACATGCGTTTTGCATCCGTTCGTAAGAAAATGGTGGCAGGCGGAAGTGCCAGTAACACCATTACCACCATCACCCAATTAGGCGGTAAGGCCGCTTTTGTAGGCAAGATTGGTAATGATGAGATGGGTGACTTTTATCGGGAAGACCTCAAAAAGAATGGCGTCAACCCTCTACTGCTGCAAAGTGACAAGATGTCCGGATGTTCCATCGTCTTGATTACTCCTGACGGGGAGCGCACGATGGCTACTTTCTTAGGAGCCGCCGCTGACATGCATGCAAGCGACATCCATAGCAGTATGTTTGACGGATATGACATCTTCCACTTGGAAGGCTATCTGGTGCAAGACCACGAACTGATTGAGAAAGCCATGCGCTTAGCTAAACAGTCCGGATGTATTGTGTCACTGGATTTGGCTTCGTATAACATTGTGAACGAGAACCATGCTTTCTTGCAAGACCTGATTCATAAGTATGTAGATATCGTGTTTGCGAACGAGGACGAGAGTTATGCTTACACCCATTTGGATCCGGAAGAATCTGTTGACAGCATTGCTAAACAATGCAGTATTGCTGTCGTTAAAGTAGGTAAACGCGGCAGTTATGTGCAGCAAGAAGATAAACGTTATCAGATTGGTGCCATTACCACTTCTTGTACGGACTCCACCGGAGCCGGTGACTTATATGCCGGAGGTTTTCTGCATGCGTTATCCGATGGATTTGATATCCGTCGTTGCGGAGAAATAGGCACTATTGCTGCCGGTCGTGTAGTGGAAATAATTGGAACTAAATTGAGTGATGCCACTTGGGATGAGATCCGTCGTATCTGCGCTTTGTACCGTGGCTTCATGATGAAGTATAATGTCGAAAATTAGAGTCTTATATCAATATCTGATAGCCTTACCTATTCTCTTTGTAATCACAATGCTCTGCGCTGTGATTACTTTGTTGGCTTTTCCGTGGAAGAACAGTTGGTGGCTCAATCGCATTCAGGCCCTGTGGGCACGGCTTTGGTGCTACCTGACCTTCGTGCCGGTTAAAGTAGTTGGGCTGGAGCATATCCGTAAGCACCAAAGTTATGTATTTGTGGCTAACCACCAATCTACTTTTGATATCTTTGTGCTATACGGCTGGTTGCCGGTGGTTTTCAAGTGGCTGATGAAAAAAGAGGTAAGCCGTATTCCTGTAGTGGGCTTGGCCTGCCGAGCAGCCGGACATATCTTCATTGATCGCTGTCATGCCCGGTCTGCCGCACAAAGTTTACAAGCAGTAGAAGAGCAACTCAAAGACGGTATTTGTACGGTCATCTTCCCCGAAGGGACACGCACGTACGATGGGCAGATGGGGGCATTTAAGCGGGGAGCGTTTCAGATTGCCTGGGAACTGAACCTGCCGGTTATTCCGATTCACTTAGATGGCTGCTACCAAGTGATGAACCGTTATGCTAAATCGGTTACTCCCCATCCTATCACGGCCACTATACTGCCGGAGATGGACCTGCATCAATACGCTACGATGGAGGAATCGATTGAAGCCGTACGAAATGCGATTGCAGCAGAGCAACATTAAGATGAGACATTGGATTACTATCATATCACTTCTGTTGGCTGTTCAACTGCAGGCATCATCTATCAACATCCTGACCACAGCCTCAGCCACCAAGAATGCCAATATAGGTGTATTGGTTAAACGTCTTAGTACAGGAGAAGTAGTAGATGGCTACCGCTCTACCAATCTCATTCCTCCAGCATCCACCATGAAATTATTCACTACCGCCACGGCGTTAGAGCAGTTAGGCAGTGACTACCATATTCCTACTTACCTCAAGTACACCGGCACAATCGAGCAAAGTGTCTTGCATGGCGATTTATATATTGTGGGGCAGGGTGACCCTACCTTAGGCGGAAATCATTGGGGCAGCACTAATTTCCTGTACCAATGGTCCAAAGCCATTCGTCAAGCCGGAATAACCCGCATAGACGGCAGCGTCATCGGAGATGTTTCTTATTACGACGGCGATGCGATTAGTCCGGGATGGTTGTACGAAGATATGGGTAATTACTATGCTCCCGGCATCTTTGCTTTGGCGTATATGGATAATACCACCAATATCTTATTGCGCAGCGGAGCGATTGGGTCGGTAGCAACGGTTATTAGGACCATTCCTGAGATTCCCGGACTGCAGTTTGAGAACCATATACGATGCACCGAAATCAATTATGACGGAGCCTACGTGCACGGGCTACCCTATCAGAACTGCCGCTACCTGACCGGCAGTATTCCTTCCAACCATGGCTCATTTGGTGTAAAAGGAGATATACCCAATCCGGCATTGCTCTTGGCTCAGCATCTAACCAATCACCTGCGTCATGAGGGAATAGAAGTGCGCGACTCGGCTAAGTACATTGCCGAAGATGACCGCAAGGCTAAGACCCTACTCTATACCCATTACTCGGATTCATTAGGCGCCATCGTGGTGGCTACTAACCAACATTCGATTAACCTCAATGCCGAGATGTTATTTCGCAACTTAGGAGCACAGCGAGGACTGCCTTGCACTATTCATAATGCGTCCGAAGTGGTTAAGCAGTTTTGGCACAACCGCGGAGTGGATATCTTTACGGCACGTATATTGGACGGATGCGGATTAGCACCGCAGAACGGACTCAGTGCCGATAACTTTGTTAATCTGCTCACGTATATGGCACGCAGCCGTGAACATACATCCTTTATGCAGTCCCTGCCTGTTAGCGGACAGTCCGGCACACTGAAAGGTTTTTTGGCAAAAACCGAATTGGACGGCAAGGTGCATGCTAAATCAGGCACGATTAAGGGCACTAAGAACTACGCCGGATATATCGAGCTCCCCGATGGAGATAAATTAGTATTTGCCATATTGGTCAATAGCGGTTCCGGCACCAATAAGCAAATCCAACACGCCATAGAACAGTACTTATTAGATGTATATCGCCACTGTAAATAGCACGAATGACTACCTGCGTTTGCATCCCGATGTCGTCACTTTGCGCACCGATTACCAAACGGCAGGACGTGGACAGGCGGGCAACGGATGGGAGAGTGAACCGGGTAAGAACCTGCTTTTTTCTACGCGGTTGAAGGATTTGGGATTAGATGCAGGGGAGCAATGGCTCATCAATATATTGGTATCCGTCGCCCTATATAAAACACTCCCCCACTCATCCACTCATCCATTAACCATCAAGTGGCCCAACGACCTGTATTATGGCGACCAGAAATTAGCCGGTGTGCTGATTGAGAACACTCTGTTAGGCAATCGCATTGCGGATTCGATTATAGGAATAGGACTGAACCTTAACCAGACGGAGTGGCATAGTGATGCCCCTAATCCGGTCTCTTTGAAACAAATAACGGGCATGGACTATGACCCGGACGAAGTGATGAAGACCTTTCTGACTACCCTGACGGAGTTAGTGCCTGAGATGCGCCGGCTTAGGTCCACCTACATGCAACATCTATACCGACGGGAAGGATTTTATTGGTGGGAAGAAAGGGAAGTGAGCACCATGCCCACTATGAATGGCACACGCACCGAACAGTCCTTTGAGGCGCAGATAATGGATATCACCCCGCAGGGCGAATTGGTGCTGCAGACACGCAACCAAGACATTAAGACATATCATTTTAAGCAAATTAAATACATCTTATAATATGAAAAGCATTATTATTACCGGCGGAGCCGGATTCATTGGAAGTCATGTAGTACGACTTTTTGCGAACAAGTATCCTAATTACCGCATCATCAATGTGGATAAACTCACGTATGCCGGCAATTTAGCCAATCTCAAGGACATCGAGGACAAGCCTAATTATCGTTTTGTGAAGGCTGATATCTGTGATTTTGACACTATCTATGCCCTCATGCAAGAGGAGCAGGTGACAGGCGTTATTCACTTGGCAGCCGAGAGTCATGTGGACCGTTCCATCAAGGATCCGTTCACTTTTGCTCGCACCAATGTGATGGGTACGCTGTCTATGCTACAGGCTGCTAAACTGTATTGGGAGAGTCTGCCCGATAAGTTTGAAGGCAAGCGCTTCTATCATATCTCTACCGACGAGGTATATGGTGCTTTAGAGATGACCCATCCCGAAGGTATTGAACCACCGTTCACCACCACCGCTTCGTCTGCGGAACATCACTTGGCTTATGGTGAGAAGTTCTTCACGGAGGACCTCAAATACATGCCTCATAGTCCTTATAGTGCATCTAAGGCGAGCAGCGACCATTTCGTTCGTGCTTTCCATGACACATACGGTATGCCTACTATCGTCACCAACTGCTCTAATAACTACGGTCCTTATCAGTTCCCCGAAAAACTGATACCGCTCTTTATCAATAACATCCGTCATCGCAAACCGCTTCCGGTTTATGGCAAGGGTGAGAACGTGCGCGACTGGCTGTTTGTAGAGGACCATGCTCGGGCGATTGATTTGATTTTCCATAAAGGCACTATCGCAGATACGTACAATATCGGTGGCTTTAATGAATGGAAGAACATCGACATCATCAAGGTGCTGATTAAGACCGTAGATAAACTGTTAGGTCGTCCCGAAGGAGCAGATATGGACCTTATCACGTATGTTACCGACCGTGCCGGACATGATATGCGGTATGCCATTGATTCCAGCAAACTGCAACGCGAACTGGGTTGGGAGCCGTCCCTGCAGTTTGAGGAGGGTATCGAAAAAACCGTCCGTTGGTATTTAGACCACCAAGATTGGATGGATAATATCACCTCCGGTGAGTACGAGAAGTACTACGAGGATATGTACAAGAACCGCTAATTGTGGACCAATTTGGAATTCAACTCCAAATCTGTCCAGGTACGGTCTATATTGATTAATATCAATCAGTTACGTGCATATTTTTGTTGTACATCAATAATAAAGCAGTAAAAAAAGGCAATTTTTTCACACAAAAACTTGCATATTTTCGAAAAAAAGTGTAATTTTGCGGACGGATTTGAAATTTACTTCTCAATCCGTCCTAAAAATTGTATATATGTATAGTAGACATCTCCAATCTGAAGTTGAGCGATTATCTCTCTCTTTCCCTGTTTTATCCATTACGGGTCCACGTCAATCAGGTAAAACCACGTTATGCAAAATGGTGTTTCCGCAATACGAATACATCAATTTGGAGCAAGAATCGGTGCGTGTAGCCATTCGAACGAATCCAGTAGAATATCTCAAGCAGTATAATTCAGGAGTGATTTTAGACGAAGCGCATTATTTACCGGAAGTATTTTCTGCCATACAAGTGTTAGTGGATGAGGACAAATCAAGGCGATTTGTATTATCCGGTAGCAGCAATTTTCTACTGATACAGAATATCAGTCAATCCTTAGCCGGTAGGGTTGCTATTTTGCGTTTATTGCCGTTTTCATTGAGTGAGTTGGGTAGCGCGGCCGCTCCATTATCTACAGATACATTAATGTTGCGAGGGTTCTTTCCTGCCATTTGGGGAGATAATCGTCCGATTTGGAATGTATATGATAGTTATTTTTCTACATACATACAACGGGATGTTCGTCTTGTAACCAATATTCACGACATCAACCTCTTTACTAAGTTTATTCGCATTTGTGCGGCACGTGTAGGTAACGAGTTTAATAGTTCGGCAATTGCTAATGAAGTGGGGGTATCTGTCAAGACGATTCAAGGATGGTTAGGTGTATTACAAACCTCTTATGTAGCATTTACCCTGCAACCATATTATCGCAATCTTGGTAAGCGCCTGATTAAAAGTCCCAAGATATATTTTTACGACACCGGCTTATTATGCTATTTATTGGGGTTACACACAGAACAGGATTTAGCAGCATGCCCTATCAGAGGCGCGATATTTGAGAATATGGTAGTGGCAGATCGATTAAAAGAGAGATTCCACCACGGATTAGATAATAATTTGTATTTTTATAGAGATAAGTCGCATGAAGTAGATTTATTGCAAGAAGAGGCGATGCACGTACATGCAACAGAAATCAAATCTGCTACTGTCATTCATCCTGAATTCTTCAAGAATTTAGACTATTTGAGAAACCTAATGCAAAACAACATTTTATCCACTCAAGTGGTCTATGATGGGACAATTGAACTGCCTATCTCACATAACGGCTATATTAACTATCGCCATTTTAACCAATAAAATGACCTACTAAGCCTAACACCAAGCCCACGGAAAGCAAGGATTTTGGCCGGTTTGGGCGGGGGTTAGGCGGGGCTTCCGCTAGCTGTATGTGGTCGCGTCGTCGGAATTGCTAGTCCGTTATGGCTGATACCACTCTGTTAAATCAGCAGACGGCAAGAATTCCTCCTCTCCTCAT
>JAGHTR010000214.1 GCA_018065205.1 Candidatus Colicola caccequi | reverse complement strand
TTTTAGTTAATAATTATTGTTAATTTATTTTGTTGCAATATTGTTGCCTAACACATTGATTATCTGTCCATCGTGATAAATGTACAATTTACCATTGATAATCATCTTTTGAGGTTTGCTCTCTGCTATTACATCTTGCCAGCCCACTCTTTCGTTTTTCTTCACATGCAATAGATAACGGGTAGCACATTGTTTAGCAGGAGTAACCAAAATATCATAATCGCCATACTCGCGAATAAACCGAGTATTGCGATAGAGGAAATTCATTTTTTCAGGGAACACAGACATTGTATCATACACGATAGGTGCAGGAGTCACATTAATATTGTGCGTATAAATTCCCACCGTATCAGAAACAAGCCAAATAGAATCCGGACCATACGTTGTTGTTGCGGTAATAATCGTATCTACTAATTCATACACCTTACCCTCACAGAACGTAGTATCCACTGTATAATATTCCCATTTGGGATTCATCTTAAACAAAATTCGTCCCGGAACTTGTCCATTATGATTAAAATGGAAGAAAAGTGTATCGTTAGCTTCTTTCGCCTCCTTAATTAGATTAGCATCGGGGAAAAACACTTTTGTGGAGTCCTTAAACATAAAAGATGCCACAGCCTCACCTTCGCAAGTACCGCGCGTAATGTACATATAGCAAGCACTATCTTTAACTTGTTTCCACTGCACAAACATAGACGTTGTAGAAGTAGGAGCTAATGCATATACATCGTGGTCATGATCAGAGACATAACTCATTCCATTATAAATTGGCAGCACATCTCCACATGTAGAATGAGGCCCATGGTTATATGGATAAACGATTACCCTACCCGTTCCACCATTCATAGGATAAAAACGCAACTTAGGTTTGATTATATCGGACATAGATTCAACCATTGTTCCATATTCTTCTAACCTTTTATTAATTTCCGTCACATCCTTCTCGCGCATTTGATTACCGCCAACAACCATTGTAATAGTAGGTTCCGTAGATGAGCACATACCGAACACATCAATATGCACCGGCACATTGGAGAACCAATAGGCGGCAACACCCTGTTGTAGTTGTTTAATTGATGCTTCCATCCAAGTCGTGTCTGAGATGGTGGTATCCAAGCCAAATTGGAAAGCACTGAGATTTTCTCGGCACTGGCAGTAATAATACGGAAAACCAAACTTAGCGCGTTCTTGTTCACATGTCAAATTTGCCGCTTCTACAACAGCAAAAAAGGTAAGCAATATAAGGGTCGTAATCTTACGCATATTCGGTTAATATTTATCAATAAATATAAATCCTGTTTTATTTAATTCGAAAAAATCGTGCAAAAGTACAAAAAAAAAATGAATTGTGCAACTTTTTTTGCAAATAATTCATTTTTTTTGTTCAAAGGGTAAAAAATACACCGAATTACCTTACCATTTTGCGACCTAAAATGTCATAATATTCTCCTTGACGGATAATGAACAATTGTCCTC
>JAGHTR010000207.1 GCA_018065205.1 Candidatus Colicola caccequi | reverse complement strand
ACCTATGCCAAGACAAAGTCATCTATGATGACCGTTGAACCGATTTCTGGAGCAGGACAAATACCTGAGATTAACGTAGGAAATATAGCTGATGCCGGTGTGCTAGCTAAACCTCTAACATTTGGTGTACGCCTTTATTATACATTCCAAAGTACTGACTATTCCGGTCATGGATGGAATAGA
Source organism: Candidatus Colicola caccequi (assembly GCA_018065205.1). Lineage (GTDB taxonomy): Bacteria > Bacteroidota > Bacteroidia > Bacteroidales > Paludibacteraceae > Colicola > Colicola caccequi. Next base: position 1,782 of record JAGHTR010000207.1, on the reverse strand, counting down.
GGACGTAGATAAGAAATACGAGTTAAGTGTATGAGAAAAAGCGTTTTAGTTGCAATACTTACCTTGTTTACTGCTGTGCTGATGGCACAGGTTGGTACTTCATGCGAAAAAGCTAAACCTATTGGTGCCGGATTGGATATTGATATCGCTTCAGCAGGTACCTATTGGTACACCGCTTCGGTATATGATTTACCCATCCAAGTAACTGTTACATCTACTGATATAAACGCTGAGGCTCCTAGTGTTAGCGTGGATTTTTCATGCACCGGAGTGTATGAGGAGGATTTGGCTAAGGCTATTGAAGAACAAGGCGAAGAAGTGCCTATCCAAATGACTTTTAATCCCAAGAAAATTATTGATGGTAAGGCCGTTTATACAATGTCTATTGGTGCTAAGTACCGTGAACGTTTGATGCAAGTGGGTATAACACGCGATGTGAAGGCTTATGTACAAGTCGTCGCCTTTGCTGGAGGACATGTAACCGTTACTCCGGACTCTGTCTCTAAACAGTGTCTAAAAGGTATGCGTAAACTGCTGCTGCCGGACGTAGTGCATGTGCCCTCTAATGATGTGGAGACTGCCTATTTACTGCCTTTGTGTGACTTCCATAATGATAGTATTTTATTTGTGTGGAATGGTCAACATTCGCCGGTTACATTATGGGTAGGGGCAGATGATTGCGGTTTTGTGCCTGAAGAAGGGCAAGAACATGTGCTGAAATCTTGGACTATCAATCCGGGAAGCGAATTGAAATTCACTTCCAAACAACTAAATAACATCATTGATGACCTCCTTCATAGTGGTGTTTATTATGCTAAAATTGTATCCGCCGAGGCGGCCGATTTTCGTATTGAACGAGTACCGGAACAAGCACTGGAAGGTTATCGATTAAAGAAGGGAGAATCGGTACCGGTTCGTGCTAATGAGGATACATTATACTATTATCCTAAAGCATGGAAAGCTACACGATTTGCCACTACTCATTCAAGTGATTGCCGGGTGTATTTTAGCCTAACACCTGATATAGATACCTCTGACGCTACCACCTACATTCGCTATTATGATATGGATTTAGATGGTAACCAACATCGCTATTTAGAACTGAGTGATGTGGAAATGCAAGACTTATCCATGTTGCAAACGGATGAGCAGAATTATATCTATTTGCATGTTGTTAGTCCGGTCGCCACAACCTTATCTGTAGATGATTGGACTCCTGTTGAATGCGCTTTACGCAGTCGCCAATTGCGCTCCGGAGAAACAATTGTTTTCAAATCCGATGTGTCCAGTACAGAGTATATGTATCGCATGCGATATGAGGATTGGAAAAATGGTTCCTTGGTCATTGAAGCGTCCGGTATAACCGGCAAGAAAAAACTGATTACCAGTATGATGAAGGAGTGCAGCTATACCAAGCCTAATAGCGCATATTGCGTAACAGAAACATATATTACCTTAACAGCAGATGCACCTAAAACACAAATTGATAGCGCTCGCGTAGTTAAATGGGGCTTATTGGACAAGGATAAACCTACCGATCCGGATGGATTCTACTACTGGGTGTTCCAACATAGTATGATGCCGTGCTCGTTAACGTTCACTTCAATTCCGTTTATTTTGCCTACAGCTTTACCAACTATGCCCGAGAAAGAAGCATTTGTTGAGAAAAAGGTTATGCAAGGAGGACAATTGTTCATTATCCGTCAAGGAGAATATTATGACATTTTAGGTCGCAAAATGGTAAGGTAATTCGGTGTATTTTTTACCCTTTGAACAAAAAAA
>JAGHTR010000027.1 GCA_018065205.1 Candidatus Colicola caccequi | reverse complement strand
ACATTTAGTGCCAGCGTCAGCACCATTCACCAAATCAAACTTAATGTACTCACCCCTTATTCCATCATGACTACTGCAGGTAACTATGCTTTTGCCTAGGGGATTATTACCCAGAATGTTGAAACTTCTAGTATAATCACCAGTACTGGACATTGGATGAGAACTGTGTCTCCATTCGACACGACTAAATGGCTCTAAATAATTTGCTGCCCAACACTGACTGACTCCAATGACGCTGAGCACGACGACAAGGAGCGTTTGTAAGAAATGTTTTTTCATAATTTAAGAAATTAAATTTTGCCTACTCACTTATGGCATTTCGGCTTACTCCGTTATAATTGTTTGGTTATAGACAACAAAAAAGCGTGAACTTTCGTTCGCTTCATTTGACATTTTGAGGTCCTGAACTACCTTTTACACTTCAAATGTACGCACAGAAAACTCACGCTGAATGCGCGAGCGTGCATAAACCGTACTTGAAGTGTAATTAACATTTGAAGTTGTTCAGGTTTCAAAATGTCAAGTTAGGCTTACAACGCTATATTTTTCCCGACATTTCGGGATATATGTCCCCCTATTTAACGTCAGTGGGTGACGTTTTTGCAGTTTTGCGCTGCAAAATTACAAAGAATTTTTGATATTTGCAAATAAAAGTGAGATTTTTAAGAAAAATATTAGGGATAAGAAAGGGATTCGAGGGCACCGACCTCGCTGCGCGAGCCCACCTCGAAAACCCTAACATCTCCGATGGTTCCGTGCTCAAGCGGTTTCTCATACATTAGCAGCAACTCAGAACAAAACGACACAATATGTCTCTATTTTTGTCCACACTAATGGTCTGTTATGAGCAAGCTCCTACATCCCATTATCGTGTACAAAAAAAACGGAAACCCAATAGGCTTCCGTTATCTGTTCTGCGTTACTGCTCATTCCCGAGCTTTCCGCTTGCGGAAAGAGAGGGATTCGAACCCCCGGAACCTCTCGGTTCAACGGTTTTCAAGACCGCCGCGTTAGACCACTCCGCCATCTTTCCTCCGCTTATCAAAAGCGGATATACATATATTTTTTTCAAAAGCGAGTGCAAAGGTACAACAAATTTCTGACCTATGCAAATTTTTTTTTATTTTTTTTGTTCTTGTGACCCCGGAGGGACTCTAACCCTCGACCCTCAGAACCGGAATCTGATGCTCTATACAACTGAGCTACGGGGCCTCGTCGAGACAGCAGGTTCGTGAGGGTTGATTGCCACTCCGTTTAATCAACGAACGACCTGAGTCTCTCCTCTCCTCATCGGTGTAACCACCTCTTCGGGTATTTTTTCCGAAAAACCTCTAACGAGCTTTTTCGAGGGACTCAAAGAGTCCTGATATGTTTAATCAACGTCCTCGTCAACGTCCTCGTTAGTTTACGTTTACGTTTGCGTTTACGTTATCTTCTTGTTCCCAAGATTAGATAGATTAGGTAGGCGAGGCTACCCAAGGCAGCAACGACATACGTATAAGCGGCACTATGCAGGGCATCGGAAGCCATCTCTTTGGTCTCGCGATCGGCCACTCCACTCTCTTCTAACCACGCTACGGCACGTTCGCTGGCATTAATCTCAACGGGTAGCGTAACAAAAGCAAATAACGTAGTTAAGCCATATAAACCTATACCTATATATATTAATTGTGGAAACGTTTCAAACACTAACATTCCTATCAATATCACCCACATCACCCAACGATTAGCAAAGTTAACTACCGGCACCAGAGCAGTACGCATCTTAAGGGGAGCGTACTCCACTTGATGTTGAACGGCATGACCGCACTCATGAGCGGCAACCGCAGCCGCAGCTATAGAGGCAGAGTTATACACCGATTCGGACAGGTTAACCGTTTTGGTAGCAGGATTATAGTGGTCCGTCAAATGCCCCGAAGTGGAAACAACTTGCACATCCGTAATACCACTATCGCGTAGCATCTTTTCCGCCACCTGCTTGCCGGTCATAGAAATACCAACCTGACTGTACTTAGCGAACTTGCGCTCTAAGCTTGCCGAAACGATCCAACTCAATAGCGCAAAGGTAATAAAAATAATCCAATACATACTTACTTCTTTTTACAATGTTTGCATTCCCCAAACAGATAAATGGAATAATGTTGCATAACAAAATTTGAATACTGTTTCATGCGTAATGCCGTGTCTGCCATTTGCACTTTCACCCTACTGACACGACCGCATTTGGAGCAAATAATCTGCATCGTGCTTTGGTCGCTAAACATCAGCTCATACTCCATAAGCCGACTATTCTGCTGCTTACGCAAGCAATGCAAAATTTGGGCATTCTCCAATAGTATTAAGGTGTTATAGACCGTAGCTTGACTGATAAAGTCCTTCTTTACCCACTCTACCACATCCGCCGGAGTAAAACTGCCGGTATGACGAACGATCTTAGCTAATATGCATAATCGCTCCGGTGTAGTACGCAGATGATGCAGGGACTGGTACTCCAACAATCGACGTTCTGCTTCCTTATATAATGGACTCGACTTCACGGCTGAAACACTATTTGGGACTGCAAAAGTACATAAAAATCCGCATATATGCAAATTTTTTTTGCGTATCTCATTTTTTTTTTGTACTTTTGCACGCTTTTTTGTAAAAAGCGTTAGAAGGTCCTCATATTTTACCGTCTATGAAACATACTATTCATACCGTTTGCGTTTTTTGCGCCTCTTCCAATCAAAGTCGTCCCAGTTACTATGCTGCAGCCAAGCGGTTAGGTGAGATTTTGGCTGAAGAGCAGATACGTTTAGTGTATGGAGATGGCGGTATCGGACTTATGGGTGCTATCGCCGATGGTGCGCTCAGTAAAGGTGGTACTGTGGTTGGCGTTATTCCTCAATTCATGGTGGATGAAGGTTGGAATAATCCTAAGTCCACTGAGACGCACGTGGTGCAGACCATGCATGAGCGAAAGGCATATATAGAGAGCATATCGGATGCCATGATTGCCCTGCCCGGCGGAATAGGTACGTTAGAGGAATTAGCAGAGTGCCTGACATGGAAACAATTAGGCATTCATACCAAGCCGGTGGTTATATTGAATACGGATGGTTACTACGATCCGCTGTTGGCGTATTTAGACCGGATGGTAGAGGAAAAGATGATGCGCGAGATTCATCGCACAAAAATGTTTACTGTGGTAAGTACACCGGAGGAAGTGCTACCGGCGTTGTACAATGCTCCGGAATGGAATAAAACGATTAGACGTGAAGCTGCTATCTGACATATCACTATCATGGATTAGTTGGGTCATGGCGGCCTTGTTGCTGCTGATTCTACTGGCTAATGCCATACGTCCTACGATGTGGAAAGCTAAATGGAGAGTTCTGCTGTCGCCCATGGAGCGGAAGTACGAAGACGAGAACGCCTCGGCAGCATGGAATGGACTGAGTTATCTATTCAGTATCGGCACATACGCCCTACTCTTGTTATATTTACTGGGCACACATGAGGCAGGTTTATCGGCATTGCAGCCATCCTCTTTTCTATGGATAGCCTTGACTATTTTTGGAATCGATTTACTACGCCAAGGTCTAATGGCAATCCTGCAATACACGTTCCGATTCCATATCCACCTACCCTCCGTAATAAGGCATCATCACGACCTGCTATTGGTTTTAGCCATCGTATATTTTGCTTTATTGCTGCTCGTCAACCACTTATCCTATCCCGTCCTATTGACTTTAGCCATCGTGGCAGGCATTGGGTATATAGGCATATCGTGGTGGAAGATTATTACTACCGTCGGATTAGACTTGCATACCAGTTGTTACACCTTACTATACTATCTGCATATTGAGATTGTACCAATCATTGCTATGGTGATGATTAGTGCGCATATTGTAGGAGCATAGTACAATGAGATCAGACAATATGAAACCTATTCGTAAAATCTTAGTTTCCCAACCCCGTCCATTAACGGAGCATAATCCGTATGCCGATATGGCACACCAATACGGGGTGGAGTTTGATTTTCATCAACTCATTCAAATCCAAGGTCTATCGGCCAAAGAGTTCCGTCAACAACGCATCAATCCGCTGGACTACACGGCAGTATTACTCTCTTCGCGCTTAGGCATTGACCATTTTTTCCGGTTGTGCGAAGAAATGCGCATTCAGGTGCCGGAGTCAATGCACTACTATTGCATTTCTGAATCAGTAGCCAATTACCTGCAGAAATACATCCAATACCGCAAGCGCAGGGTTTTCTATAGTGAGCATAATAACTTTGCCGACCTGCTTCCGGCTATGAATCGCCGTCCTAATGAGAAATACATGATGGTGTTGTCGGATGTGCATCATGATGATGAAATTCAGATGTTCGCTCAGCACAAGATTACTATTCAGCCGGCTGTTCTCTATCGCACAGTAGCCATTGAGTGGCCCAAGGATAAACCTTTTGACCACGACATGGTGGTGCTCTTTACTCCATCCGGAGTACAAGCATTACGCACTAATTTCCCTGACCTAAAAGACGGAGATAAACAGATTGCCTGCTTTGGTCAAAACACCTTAGCGGCCTTGGAGGCTGCCGGACTGCATGCTGTGATTGCTGCTCCTACACCTCAATGCCCAAGTATAACCACCGCTTTGAATAAGTACCTTGAGGAACATCTTTCCTAAAATAGAGAAACTCTGCGGACAGATACATATCCAACAATTGTATCGAACCGGCAGTAAGATGACCATTTGGCCATTACGCGTTACGTATATGCCTGCCGAAGAGACGCAAGTGCTGATATGGGCACCTAAGTCGTTGTTTAAACATGCCGTGGACCGCAATCGGTTACGTCGGCAGATGCGCGAAGCATGGCGGCTAAGCGCCAAACCGCAGCATCCATGCCAGATAGCGATTAATTATATGGATAAACAGATGCAACCTTATGTAGCAATTGAACGTGCCATGCATAAGATGATTGCTAAGATAGATACCGCCCTTACTACCCCAACCAATGAGAATCATTCTTAGAAAGATATTCTTGCTGCCGGTTTATTTCTACCGCTACTGCATATCCCCTCTTACACCCCCTTCCTGCCGATATATACCGACATGCAGTCAGTATATGGTGGAGGCAGTGATGAAGTATGGTATCATCCGTGGCGGTTGGTTAGGCATCAAACGCATCCTGCGATGCAACCCCTGGGGCGGAAGTGGGTATGACCCCGTACCGTAGGAAGCGTGGCTTCCAACGAGGACGTTGACGTTGACGTTGACTAATTGGTAATTGATAAATGAGAATTGATATTATAACCTGTTGTCCGGAATTATTGGAATCCCCACTCAATCATTCCATTGTACAGCGAGCCAAGGAGAAAGGGCTGGCGGAGATTTATGTGCATAACCTGCGTGACTACACTTTGGATAAGCATCGCAAAGTAGATGATTATGCGTTTGGGTTTGGCGCAGGCATGGTGCTGCAAGTGGAGCCTATTGACCGTTGCATCAGTGCCCTCAAGGCTGAGCGTGATTATGATGAGATTATTTTTACGGCACCTGATGGCGAACGTTTTGATCAAAAAGCCGCTAATACGCTGTCTTTATGCAAGAATATCATTATTCTATGTGGTCACTATAAAGGTGTGGACCAACGTGTTAGGGATCATCTCATTACTAAGGAATATACGATTGGGGACTTTGTGCTGACGGGAGGAGAGATTCCTGCGGCACTCATGACGGACGCTATTGTGCGGCTGTTGCCGGGAGCGTTAGGAGATGTAGAGAGTGCGTTGAATGACTCTTTCCAGGATGGTTTATTAGAGCCGGGTGTCTATACGCGTCCCGCCGAATATAAAGGATGGAAAGTGCCGGAAATCTTACTGTCCGGCAATCAAGCTAAGGTGGAAGATTGGTTGTATGAAGAATCCCTCCGCCATACCAAAGAACGCCGTCCAGATTTATTAGAGTAAACAAAAATGCGACCTAAGGGAGGTCGCATTTTTGTTTCTATAATTTAGTGCGATAGACATTGACAATGCTATCAAATTCAGGACGCATTTTAGACGGAACGGGTTCACTTGGAGGGCTGACCAACTTGAGAGGGTCAACAGGAGATCCATTTTTCCAAATGCGGAAATCCAGATGAGGTCCGGTGGAATTGCCGGTTGAACCTACATACCCGATTACCTGTCCTTGACTAACGTGCGAGCCGACAGACACCCCCTGACCATACTTGCTCAGATGCAGATAAGCGGTTGTATAGGTGCTATTATGTCTAATCTTAACGGTATTGCCTCCACCGCCTTTATAACCTTTCTCAACGACCGTACCATCACCGATGGAAACAACCGGTGTACCCATTGGCGCAGCATAATCAACACCGGTATGAGGGCGAACGGTTTTGAAAATAGGATGCTTACGTGCATACGTGAATCGGGAAGATATACGTTTATAGTTAAGTGGCGCTTTTAGGAACGCCTTCTTCAGCGATTTGCCTTCGGCATCAAAATAGGTATTATTGAAGAAGAAAGCCTCTTGCCATTTATTAGCATGATAGAAATTAGCGGCATAGATGCGCCCTATACCGATACATTGGTCATCTACGCTTTGTTCATCAAAGACGACACGGATTGAGTCACCCTTTTGCAGTCCGAAGAAGTCAATGGTCCATGCATAAATATCACTTAGGTCAAGTGCCAATTGGATAGGTAAGTTATTATCTACCATAGCATTCCAAAGGCTAGATTCAATAACGGCTTGCGCCGAACGTTGGGTAGAGACGACCGGTTTAACAATGCGCTCAACATGTAAGGAGTCTTGCAGATGCAGCACAACCGTTTCGCGTATATTATCCACATATACCCAGTAACATAGTTGTTCCAATCCGCATGAATCGGTTTGAAAGAAGGCGTAGTATGTTTTACCGGGTTTAATCTTACGATAGTCAAACTCGCTAAGCGGCAGACGAATAATACCTGCCATTTGTTGTTGGGTAGCACCCAGGCGATTAAATATACCTCCTAATGTCTCTCCGTTATTGACCGTATTCGTATCAATACGATAGGCATCAACAGCAATACCAAACTCCATACGCGGAGGTTCTTGCTCAGTTTGTGCCTCTTCTGTTTTTTTGCCACAGGAAATAACAGCCATCATAACGGCCAATATAATCGGTAATCTCTTCATTTATTTACGGATGTTTATGCTTTCTTAGGATATTTACGGAACCATGAATTCACTTTGAGTCGGATAACACCCAGTAGTGCCTCTGAGAATATACCACCGGACATTTTGCTGGTGCCTAATTGGCGATTAACGAATACGATAGGCACTTCCTCTACGCGGTAACCTATTTGCGCAGCGGTGAATTTCATTTCAATTTGGAAGGCATAGCCCTTGAAGCGTATTTTATCTAATTCAATAGTCTCTAATACTTGGCGACGATAGCCCACGAATCCTGCCGTTGTATCGCATATCTTAACGCCTAACACGAGTCGTACGTACTTGCTGGCGAAGTAAGACATCAGTACACGTCCCATCGGCCAGTTCACCACATTAACACCGGTCAGATAACGGCTGCCAATAGCCACGTCAGCCCCTTCGGCAGATAGTTTATCATACAAGCGAGGTAGGTCATTAGGGTTATGACTAAAGTCCGCATCCATCTCAAAGATATAGTCGTATTGGTGCTCAATAGCCCATCTGAATCCTGCTATATAGGCGGTACCTAATCCCAGTTTGCCGGAACGTTCCACAATAAAGAGCCGTTCAGCAAAGGGTTTCTTCATTAGTTTCTTAACGATAGCGGCCGTACCATCGGGCGAACCATCATCAATAACAAGTACATGAAAACCCTGAGGGAGATTGATAACGGCTGTAATAATGGCCTCAATATTCTCCTTCTCGTTGTAAGTAGGAATAATAACAAGTTTGCTATCCATAGTATTAATCTTGAATATTCATTGGCTCCGTAATGATGTCATCGTTGAGCACATAAACAGGACTAGGAGTCAGTCGATCTAACGGTTTAATAAAAATATCCTGACCGGGCACGAGTCCCATTTGGAGCATGCGATTGGAAACTGTTTCCAAAGCTACGGCAGGGTCGTTATTCTCCTTACTGAGATGGCATAAGAAGATATTACGCATACCATCATGGAAATTACGAGCCAGCAGTTCAGCGCAGGTTGCATTACTTTGGTGACCTATTGGGGACAAGATACGTTGTTTGAGATAAGTGGGGTACGGACCATTAAGCAGCATGTGCTCATCGTGATTAGCCTCGATGATGATATGATTGGCGGTCTGTAGAAAAGCCTCAATACTATGATTAGGTTCGCCACAGTCGGTTACAATCATAAAACGTTGATCCATATAGTCAATCATATAGCCTACGCAGTCGGTAGAGTCATGGCTGACGCCGAAGGTAGTTATTTGCATGCCAAATAATTCAAACGGCATGCCTTTATCAAAGTACCTGCGGGCGGTACGCAATTTCTCGTGTACGCCATAATTGCGGTCTATACCCTCATGTATCGCGCGTGTAGAATAAATCGGTATATGTAATCGTTCGCCCAATGTACCCACGGCGCGTATATGGTCGGCATGGTCATGGGTTACTAATACGCCCATGATATTTTGGAAATCCAGTCCCATGTCGCGCAGGTCATGCTGGATAGTACGCGCACTAATGCCGGCATCGATTAGGATGCCGCGTTCGTGTGTACCTAAGTAATAGCAGTTTCCACTGCTACCACTGGCAAAGGCCCGGAATATGAGTTCTTGATTATCCATTTTTAGGCATATTACACAATCAGCGTGCAAAGGTACAAAAAAATTCGCATATATGCAAATTTAATTGTAAAAAAAACGGCAACCCATAAGGATTGCCGTTCATTTTATGTAAGGAACTACTTATTCAGCAGTTTCTTCTGCTTTTTTGGTAGTCTTTTTAGCAGCGGCTTTTTTAGCAGGAGCTTTCTTTGCGGGTTTCTCTGCGGTTTTTTCAGCAGGAGCTTCTTCCGTCATAGCAGCCTTCAAGTTAGCTAGAACGTCCAAGTCACCGAGGGTTGTTTTCTCTACCTTTGGCATCTCAGGAGCAGCTTCTTTCTTAGCAGCAGCTTTTGTTTCCTTAGAAGGAGCTTCGGGGCGAGCTTCCCAAGTGCGGAGGTGGCTAACGAGGATACGTTTAGCGTCCTTATTGAATTCGATTACCTTGAAGTCCAGTACATCGCCTTGTTTAGCAGCGGCAGCCTCTTTGTCTTCCTTCTGGAGGTGACGAGCGGTGCAGAATGCTTCTACGCCATCTTCAAGAGATACAACGGCACCCTTGTCGCTGAGTTCAACGATCTTACCTTCAACAACGGTATCTACACCAAACTTAGCAGCCAGTTCCTCCCAAGGATTCTCCTCGAGTTGTTTGTGACCTAAGCTTAAGCGGCGGTTTTCTTTATCGATTTCGAGAACGACAACTTCGATTTCAGCACCGATTTGAGTGAACTCATTGGGGTGTTTGATTTTCTTGGTCCAGCTGAGGTCGCTGATATGGATGAGGCCGTCCACGCCTTCTTCTATTTCAACGAATACGCCGAAGTTAGTGAAGTTACGAACGCGAGCGAAGTGGCGAGTACCAACAGCGTACTTGCTATCTACGTTCTCCCAAGGATCAGCCTTGAGTTGTTTGATACCGAGACTCATCTTGCGCTCCTCGCGGTCGAGGGTCAGGATGACAGCTTCCACTTCTTGACCAACTTTGAGGAAGTCATTAGCGCCGCGGAGGTGTTGGCTCCAGCTCATTTCGCTAACGTGGATCAGGCCTTCAATACCGGGAGCTACTTCTACGAATGCTCCGTAGTCAGCCATAACAACAACTTTACCGGTTACTTTGTCACCAACTTTGAGGTTAGCGTCCAGAGCATCCCATGGATGAGGAGTGAGTTGTTTCAAGCCGAGAGCGATACGTTTTTTCTCGTCATCAAAGTCAAGAATAACGACGTTGATTTTTTGGTCGAGTTGAACGAACTCCTTAGGATCGGTAACACGTCCCCAGCTGAGGTCGGTAATATGGATGAGACCATCTACGCCACCGAGGTCGATGAATACACCATAGTTGGTGATATTTTTAACCACACCTTCGAGCACTTGTCCTTTTTCGAGTTTAGAAACGATTTCAGCCTTTTGAGCTTCGATCTCAGCCTCGATAAGGGCTTTATGAGAAACAACTACGTTACGGAACTCGTCGTTAACCTTAACGATTTTGAATTCCATTGTTTTGCCTACGAATTGGTCGTAGTCACGGATAGGTTTAACATCGATTTGGCTACCCGGCAAGAAAGCTTCCATACCAAGTACGTCCACGATCATACCGCCTTTAGTGCGGCATTTGATGTAACCATTAACGATTTCGCCGCTATTGCAAGCCTCGTTAACGCGGTCCCAGCTGCGGGAAGCGCGAGCTTCTTTGTGCGACAATACGAGTTGACCTTTAGTGTCCTCTTGACTCTCGATATACACCTCAACTTTATCACCAACCTTGAGGTCGGGATTGTAACGGAACTCAGTAGCAGGAACGATACCATCGGATTTGAAGCCAACGTTAACGACTACTTCGCGTTTGTTGATAGATGTAACAGTACCTTCAACGACCTCATGGTCCTTGATGGCATTCAGTGTAGCATCATACTTCTTGAGAGTTTCTTCGTTTAATGTGCCTTTTTTCTCATTTTCATAGGCATCCCAGTCGAAGTTCTGGAGAGATAAATTTTCTGCCATAACAGCTTGCTCTATGGTCTCCGTCTCATGCGATTAGGCAGGTACGGTACCCATAGTTTAAAGGGTTAAACATGTTGTCTTTTTCCTATTGTGAGATTGTATCTCACGAAAAAGCGTGCAAAGGTACGAATAATTTCTGATATATGCAAATTTTTCTGCAAAATTATTCATTCTCATTGAATAATATTAGATTTTGATAATTGATTAGTCCATTTTCTGCTGTTTTTCGTTCCTGTGAGCCGGTATATACGACAGCGGTCATGCGGACATCATCTCCGTATAGTTTTCTAAAATATTGCAACGATTGATAGAAGGATGTATTGTCTGAATCACTTATTTTCACTTCGTAAGCATATAAATTGAGTCCTTGCTCAATCACGATATCCACCTCTTTATTTTTGTCGCGATAGAAATAGATTGTATCATCCAGTCCGTGATTGAAGGCTTGTTTCATCAATTCGGTCATCACCATATTTTCGAATATTCCACCTCTGCAAGGATGTATATTAAGTTGTTGTTCATTTTGGATGCCTAATAAATAGCAGACTAATCCGGTATCATAGAAATATATTTTTGGCATTTTAGCCAAGCGTTTACCAATATTGCGATAATAGGGGTATTTACGGAACGCAACGTATGATGTTTCTAATATGCTCATCCATTCTTGAATAGTTGGGACGGACACACCGATATCATTACTCAGACTTAACGCATTAAATTCACTACCTACTCTTGCGGCCAAGAGTATTAAGAATCGCTGGAACTGTTTGATATTACGAACATTAACAATATTTTGGACATCACGTAGCAAATATGTATTGTAATAGGCTCTATAAACATCCTGGGGAGCCATCCCATTGCCCCATACAGCAGGATACATCCCCTTATATAATATTGAATCAATGGAATAGTTAGATGTATCTACTTCGTGCAAACTGAATGGCAATAGAGTTAAAACGGCAGTACGTCCGGCTAATGATTGTTTAATCTTGGGCATTAGTGCGAAATTACTACTACCGGTAAGTATATATTTGCGAGATTTATCTTCGTCCACCAACACTTGAATCATAGAAAACAACTCCGGTAGCACTTGTGCTTCATCTATAATCATTCCTGTTTCGGATTGTAATAAAAAGACGCGCATATCCGTCATTGCTTGTGCCAAGGTTTCGGTATCTTCTAAGTTAACATACCGATAATTGGGATATGTCATTTTGCACAAAGTTGTTTTGCCGGATTGGCGTGGTCCTTGAATACTAACTACCGGAAAAATCTGTCCAAGTCTAATTAATTCGTTTTGTAAGTCTCTGTTATACATAATGATAGTGCCGTTTTGTCCAATTTTTAAGTGCCACTTTAAATTTGGCGTGCAAAGGTACGAATAATTTTGCATATATGCAAATAAAAATGCAACTTTCGGTGAAAAAAGTTGCATTTTTATTGCTATTAGGCAATATGCCTATTAGATGTAGAGGCTGCCTGCAATCTTGCCGGATTTGCGGGCAGGAGCCGGATTAGGCATAATGCTGCCACCAGATGTTTCTGCTGAAGCCCACATGATGTCGGCCATGTCAAATTGTACGGTTGCCGTTTGAGGCATGATATATGTTTTTTTCATAATCGTAATATTTTTTGACGTTGACGTTAACGTTGACGTTGACTATTATTTAATTACGTGCCCGTGCGCGCTATAGACTTTACCATCACGGATGATGTAGAGGTGGTCGTTAAGGATGACTTTCTGTACATCGCCATTGAGGACAGCCTCATCAAGGCCGGTCACTACGTTGTTAATCTTGCGAACGAGACGCAGACCATAGCTATCTTCGGTGCCCTTACTGAGAGAGATTGGAGCCGGAGCGATGTTGAGGTTCCAGATGGCGCTGCCATTCATAGTGAGATAAACAATAGCATCGGCCGGTGTCTCATTCAGGGCAATGATGTATTCGCCATTAGCGGGAGCACTCATACCGAGTGAGAAGATAGCCTGGTTATTGTTCATACGAGCCTCGTTAGCCACGAGTTGCAAGTCGTAATCGTTCACCCACATACGAGCTACCTTAGGCGTACCCATCGTAGCCTTGCTCAGGTCGATACCTGCCGCATATTGCTCTGCAGCATCTTCGGAAGCGCGGATAAATATTTGGTCCACGTGTTTATCTTGGTTTTCCTTGTAGAGACGCACATTGACAAACTCGGTGGAAGCAGCCTCACCCATGCGGCGAGCAGCCACAGCGCTTGGTGTTTCACCCACTACTACGCTGCCGGATTCAGAAACCTGTACCATAGCGGCATTACCGATAGCCAAAGGCTTTTCATCGGCCTTGGCTGACTCAAAGCTATTGCTTACGCTATTGAGAGTCTGAATGAGGGTAAAGTCACCACTGAGTTGGTTATCGGTCAAGCCATTATTAGCCACACCATTCCAACCGCCATTAGTAGCATCACCGGTATGAGTTACGGCAATATTACCCTTATTATTCAGATTGGTCTTATCCGCAGCATAGAAGCGGTAGCGGTTGTAGTTGGAGTTATCAAACTCGCAGAGGTAGAACACACCTGGAAGGAATTGAGTACCATTGAACTCTTTCCAGTTACTATCTTGTCTGCCATTGATTGCACGATCTGCCTCGTTGTAGGTATAAACGCGGTAGTTAGTATTCAACTCAGCGGACTCCCAATTATCATTAGTCTCATTAAGACGTTCTACTCCACCATTAACATTCACATTAAACGGAACGGAGAAGCAGTAGAAGAGTTTGTCATCCATTGTGCGAGTGCTATTCATCTCAATTTCGATGCAGACAGACTCACTAATGGTGATATTAGTAAGATCAGCATTTGCACCATCGTTATTACCCGGCGTAGCGGTTAAGACAAGACGCTTAGTAGTAGAAGGAGCACTTGCACTTAATGCACCGGTGTTCTCCACTACGATTTGATCCAAATTAGCGCCAGCGATAACCACATTATCGGTTACGTTGAGGTTTCTGGATTTATAGTAGTAGTCAACCACCGTTCCTTCTGCCGCAATGATTTGTGTAGAAGGAGCAGGAGAATCATAGCCATCCAAATCTAAGACATCCTCTGCAGATACTTGTTCGCCAACCTTACCTTGTTTCTCTTCGGTCCGGAAAGGTTTTTGTTCTTTCACGCCAAGTGCTGACTCATAATAGTGATTAACCGTATAAGTCACTTCTTGTTGTGCTTGCCATTGAGCCGTATAAGTAGCATTCTCGGTCGGCATAGTAGCAGGCACAGTAGGAGTCCAACCAGCGAAGGTATAGCCCGTCTTTTCTACAACAGGAGCGTTTAAGGATGTTCCCCACTCTACGCTACCGGCAGTTGTTCCGGCAGTCGTAATAGTTCCGCCGTCCAGATTCCAAGTAAGGGTATACGATTTCTTAGTTTGAGTAAAGCCCAGAGACTTATAGGTAGCATCGCCAGTTACTGCCACTGGAGTTGCATTCCAACCTTTCCATGTGTAGGTATATTGGGCATCTGCATCCTTTGTCAGGGCTGCATGAGTCGGTACTACACCATAGTTGACAGTCTCATGGCTGAGTTCAACACCATTCTCATCTTGCCATGTAATGGTGTAAGAACGGAGATTCTGAGTATAAGTAGCAGTATATGTAGCATCTCCAGTTACAGCCACAATAGCAGGAGTCCAACCATTGAAGGTGTAAGTGTATTGAGCATCTTCGGACTTAGTAGGCGTGCCGGTATAAGAAGGTGTTGTGCCAACCTTCACGTAGCCCTCCTGCAGAATAGTCGAACCATTCTTGAAGGTTACTTTGTATCCCTCAGCAACTTCGTACGGATAGGTTTCCTTCAGTTCCGGCTCTTGGCAATTCAAGATACGATTAGGAGCAGCAACATAGTTACTCAGATTGCTGTCAGCACTATAGTGACCACCCGTAATGGAGAAGTTTTCAGCCTTAGCCGAGGTATTCACCATAGCCGATTTGGTAGTAGCACCATTGATATTGAACTTACCACCCTCCACTATCGCCTTAGCCGAAGCAGTAGCAGAACCTTGCGTCTGCGTGCCTGCTACATTAATACCATATACAGTATTGCCGTTGGAAGCCTTCACATTGAAAGTACCATCCGTGATAGTCATTTGACCAGCCAAAGCCATATCTTCCGTTACGGTTGATGCGCTGGCCATTTTTGAAGGTTTGAACGAAGCCTTCTTAACACTTTGGGCGAAAGCACCATAAGCAGTAGCTCCACCCTTGGTTTCTACATTGAAGGTACCACCATTGACATAAGCGATAGCAGCACGAGGATAACCGTAATTGCCCTCAACCTCAGCATTAGCATATATGCCATAAGCAGTAGTTGTAGTAGCGATAGCATTGAAGGTTCCCCCATTGACAGTTGTCGTACCATCTAACACGCGAACTCCGTAAACGGTAGTCGTCTTTGCGGTAGCCGTAAAGGTTCCATTATTAATGGCTGTGTTACCATACGAGCGAACGCACTCTGCCGTTGTGGTGCCTTTTGTCTCAGAAACGAATGTACCACCATTGATGGTCAATGTACCCTGACCTAGAGCAGTGCAGCCAACCTCGGTGGTATGTACAAGAGCACTTTGTGCACAGTATGCACCTAGAGCTGTGGTGGTAGCAGCCTCTACGTTAAACGTGCCACCGTTTACAATCAGTTCACCACCCTCTGCATAGTTTCCGAAACGATAGAGGTAATAATTTGCTTTGACAGCATTGGTTTCCGGTGTATAGTAGTAGTTGCGATCACTTTCACTTCGATCGGCATATTTTGTTGCATTCAGTTCGGTAGTTGTTGCCGTCGCCAATACGCCATAGGCAGTATCCTGGGTCTTGGTCTTTGCATTTACAACAACACCATTTACCGTTACGACTGCGTGTCCAACGATACCTCGACCAGTATCAATCCAACCAGTAGCACCGATACCACAAGCAGTAGTAGTCTCTGCCGTAGCGTTGTATGTACCGCCGGTGATGTTCATAGTACCACGATCGGCGTATGCGCCGTATGCACCATACGTACCAGGAGTAGCATTGAATGTACCGCCATCAATGGTAGTTGTACCACTACTGAACACACCATACGAGTTGTAGGTAGTAGATTTACCATTGAACGTACCACCATGGATAATCAGCGTACCGCGACCCTCAACAGTAGGAGTAGTGGTATCTTCCGGACCTCTCAATGTCGAAGCTGCGCAGTATGCACCATACGCATTGTAGGTCTTGGTGATAGCCGTGAACGTACCGCCATTGATAGTAGCCTTACCACCACAAGCATAGTAACCGGTTTGGTAGGTATAAGTATTCTTACCATCGGTAGATGGAATTTTCACCTTTCCATTTTCTTTGAAGCACCATGTTTTCTTATTGGATGCGCTAATCATCGAGTAGGTAGTCTCATTCATCATTCGCGAAGCTGCTGTAACATAGACACCATATGCCTTAGTGGAAGATGTAGATGTGGCCGTCACGTTACAATCGTTTATCTCGGCAATACCATAAAGCAAACCTCCGTTCAAATCGGCAACCGTAGCATTTACAAAGATACCATATACGGTATTTGTTCCCGTTGCATTAACGGTAGCATTATTGATAACGGTCTTTACATCAGCCATTTTGCTATAACTATTCGGTCCGCCATAGATGTAGACACCATACACGGTTGTAGTCTTAGACTCTGCGTTGATAGTACCACCATTAATCACAGCCTCAGCCGAAGATATATTGGCTTTGCTGGTCGTCATTGTGGCAGAAGCACTATGAACATATACACCGTATGCATAATTAGATACCGCGTATGCGTTGATCGTACCACCAGTCATAGTCAGTTTACCATGATAAGCATCTGCTTCGGTAGCATTGGGCGATGCATTTACGTAGATACCGTATGCATATTGGTTACCACTAGTTTTTGAGAACAGAGGACAGGTCTTTGCATTGATAGTACCGCCAGCCATATTGACATCGGCTGTAGAATAGATACCCTCTGCATTATAGTACGCATTGGCATTGAGTACGCCACCATTCATATTGATAACCGATCTGGTCGTAGCCGAACCGCTACCTACAATACACCAACCGTAGTACTCACTAGCTGCCTCAATCTCACCGCCATTCATGGTGAAGGTCTTGCCGGCAGCAACTACTACGCCGTATGCGCGTTCCGATGAGTTGCTGGCGTAGGGTGCATCGTTCTGCACATAGAGTTTACCACTCTCCAGTGTCAGAGTTCCATCTGTAACCGTAATACCACGTGCATAAGCATTTCCTGTTGCAAGGCAACGTATTTGACCATTCTGTTCTGCCGACAAGTCGATAATCTTAACCGCCATATTTGAAGTGATATTCAGGAAACGGTTACCCACACCGGCAGTAGAAGTTCCGGATACGGAACGCGTCAATGTGGCGGTATGTCCATTGAGGTTGATGGTGTATTTAGTGCTCTTCACCGTACTTGTAACTATCCACTCAGAAGTAGCATTCTCTTCCACATCGGCAAGAAGAGTAATAGTAGGATTATATGTGCTGTTTGCAGTCGCAATAGCATCAGCAAGGAAGAAGAACGACTGAGAAGCGCCCTTCTCATCCGTAACTGTTAGTTTCGGAGCAGCTTGTTGCCAAGCTCCGGTATTAGTATTGTATTCATAGTAAGTGCGCAGGTTCTGCTCATCTACCGTATAGTAGTACGGAGCCTGATACTCTACAGCCATCCAATCTTCGCCTGAACCAGTCATATCATAACGTAGATAGGTAGTACCCTCTATAACATAAGCCTTCTCTACACCAGCCACCTTAGTAGCAGGAGTCCAGATACAAGCACCGGAACTTAAATCAACATAATAGTTGGTAGGTGTAGCCGTAGCATGCCAAGCACCATCCTCCGGTATTGTATTTTTAGTGACAGCCACTAATGTACTACCTACCAATGCCTGACGAACACCACCTACGGTATAGAGACATTCGCTATCGGTAGATCCAATCGACTGCCATTTATCGTCTATATACACATACATATTGTTGTCTGAACCGCCAAAGTTCTCCGTCTCACCAACTTGCGTCAGTTTAATCCATCCATCTTGAGGATTATTATCCTGATCATAGACTGTATAAGTATAGTATGCTGTGATGCCGATTTCTTCCTCTGTTCCTTTCCAAGTATTCAGATAAGTCACATCGGTTGTAGTGGCATTATTCCAATGTCCCTCTCCAGCAGCATTTAACCAATAGATTGCCTCGGTAGTTACATCTGCATCGCCATTGAGGTAGGTAAAGTCATAGGTATGATTGGTCTTTTCGTTCTTAGCATCTCCGCCAAACCAACGACCTTGAACGTTCGTAAAGGTCGTTCCTGCCTTAGCTGCCGTATAAGAGTCATTCTCATTATGTGCCTTAGCAGGAGTACAAACCGCGCCATCGCAAAATTCGGGTGTTAACGTTGATGAGAAATTACTTCCTGTCACACCATTAGCATTGGTATAACCATAGGTAGTAGAATTAGCAGGAAGAGACGATTCCCACTGGATAGTACCGCCATTATTACCCATTACATTTGCACCACTGGCAGTGGTATATAATCCTCCACCATTGGCCATAATGATTGCACCATCACAAATAATTTGGGCGTCGTCCAATGTATTTGTTGATCCATCACCACGACTACGGAACTGGGTCAAAATTGCAGGAAGAGTCTTGAAGTATTTCTTTTGCACATATTTACCCCATTGGTCATGGTCATAAACATAGAGTTTGCTTTTCAGTGTCAGAGAAGATCCTGCCGGTATTTCCAGAATTGCACCAGGTTGCAATTTCATAGGAGCAGAAAGAGTCAATTGACAATCTTTAAGTTTAAGATGCATATTACTCAAGATTGGCAAATCAAATTGGTTAGCGTTAATGGTAATGTAAATCGACATTTGGAGATTATCCAACGCAGCATTTCCTTCTAACTCCACCACCAAATGGTCCGTAGTTGGATCATACCACTTGGTAACAGCGCCATCGGTACCATTGATTTTGAAAAGGACACCGGATGTATTGCCAATAAATGGTATATCATTCACCTCGTTTTGCGAACTAGCGGCATACACGTTACAATACAAGTAATCCTTTGCACCATATTCCATGCGCAGAGGAACCTCAATATTCTGTACAAAATACCCTTGGAAAGGATAAATTCGATAACTCTTACTATTCTGACCCACGGCATAGGCATAACTACCGCCACCCCAGTCAGCAGCACCATAACATTCCTTAATAGTAGAACCATTCTTGGCAGTAATCGTTCCTACATTTTGCGTATTATTTCCGTCTAAATAATCTTGCCCTTTAATAAATCCCCACGCATATATAGTACCTCCATTTTCCACATCTATATGTCCGCCCTTGCTCATATCCAAGCAGCCCACAGGACCGACAGGGAAGCCGCAAGGGTTGTGACTTGCGTCACCCGATTGTACCTGAGCAGCCACAGCCAATTTACCTTGAAGAGTAATATTCACACCGGGAAGGAGTGTTAACTTGCGATACAATGATATAGGCAACGTAGAGTTGCTCAAAGCAACAGGTTTAGTAACACCTTTGGAGCCTGTGCTCTCAAATGGGACTACAAGAGTGATAGTACTACTGATGGTATAATTGCCGGCAATGAGTTCACCATCTTTAGCAACGACAATCGTTTTACTCGTACTAGCGAGTGCGGCCGTATTGACCTCATTCAAATCGGCATATTGAGCACCATCTCCATCTCTAATTACAAAGAGAGCCCATGCATCCGGAACGAACTCAGCCTCCACAGTAGCATCTTTATCAAAACCAACATTCTCTGCAGGATTACCCCCAAAATAAGAGACTCCATCGGCAGTAGTTTTCTTCCAACGAAGGAAGACGTAGCCATCAGCGGGCATTGCCGCTAAAGTAGCAGGATCCTTGGTCTGCTTTTGTTTATCCGCATCACCGGGATTCATTGTTACAACATCTCCTGAATAGGAATAGGTATAGGAACCATTAGTTGGAGCCTTATATGTAATGGTTGCCATAGGAATCTCCTTAAAGACAGCATAAACTATTTTTTCAGTAGGAGAACCTGATTGATCCGATGAGGCTTTAACCTTCACATTATAAGGATTATCCGTTGAAGCTATTGTTCTATTATTATTAGAGGCACTCCACCCTTCAAACATATATCCGGGATTAGGTTTAGCAAAAGCATAAAAAGATTTCTCCTCGTTTTGTGTAGTTGTTGTTTGGTTGGCAGATGTAGAAGATGCCCCATACGTACCACTATCACTATTGGACGTATTAGCATACACCATACCCATACTGCTACTATTTCCAGACACCTGCGCCTTTAGGCGAGCATAATAGGTTGTACTACCACCAGCCCAAGCCTGAACTGGGAAGGCGAAAGTAAGCAGGAGACCTGCTAATAAAGTTAATGAAATTTTACAGAACTTTTTCTTAGCCACAAGGGCACGATTAACATCGTTTTTCATATCTTAAATCAAATTTTAAATTAATATTCGTGTTATTGGTTTTGGGCTCGTGCATATATGCGAAAGACGCACGTGCGTGGGCATACACGACACAAAAAGCGGCGCAAAGGTACTGCTTTTTTTTGAATTATGCAAGAAAAAATGCAACTTTCGGCGGGAAAGTCGCATTTTTTAACGAGAGCGAGAACTTAGAGGCGATGCTTAAAAGACCAATCTTGCAGGTTCTTGGATGGATCAGCGGCAAGGGAGCCGGAGGCTTTCAGTTCTGCCATGCGGCGAGAGATGAAGAAGGTGCGGAAGGTATAGAAGCACTTGCCTTCGGGTTTGAGTTGCTGTTGGAAGGCCGCAAAATACGATTGGTACTCTTCAGACTGAGGGTCTAAGTTTTTGTAATCCAAAGACGCTTGGCGCAGTCGCTGTTGCGTCTTGCGCTCCTCATCCGTTTTGGGATGCAAATCGAAATCGCGTTCTCCAATATGGATGAAGTAATTAGAATTGCCACGATGTGCAGCAGCCCACTCGCTGCGGGAATCAAGTTTACCACGAATGGTTTTGAAAAAATAAATAGGTTTAAATTGCATAGTTGTAATAATTTAAATTGTTAATAATTTTTGTTCATAGAAGTTGTTAGGCGGGGATTAGCAGGGTATTATCAGGGGCTTATAAACACCCGACAAACACCCGTCGTCGGAACGGCGAGCACGCAATGGTTGATTGCCGCGAAGCTTAATCAACAGGCGAACATGTCATTCGCCTCAGATACAGATGAAATTAACATAGTTTATGGAGAAATTTAGGTCGATTTATGACCAAATTTTACTGCAAAGATAATCATCAAATCCTCTTTTTCCAAATTTTTTGGCGAAAAAGGGATGGGCATACGTAAAAAAAGGGACGAGCATACGTATAAGTTGGGGTGAAATTCATTTTCGGTGGGGCGAAAAAAAACACAAAAAA
>JAGHTR010000185.1 GCA_018065205.1 Candidatus Colicola caccequi | reverse complement strand
CCGCGTCCTCCGTATGTATCCACGATTATCTTGCGTCCGGTAAGACCTGTATCGCCGTGCGGTCCACCGATGACGAATTGACCGGTAGGATTGACAAGCAGTTTGAAGTCCCCTCGCAGCAGTTCGCCGTAGCGTTTATCGCGTTTAGCCACTTCGGGCAACAGGATATGACGTATATCGTTCTCAATTTGAGACTGCGGTACATCAGGGTCGTGCTGGGTAGAGAGGACGATGGTATCCAATCGAATCGGTTCATTTTGGTCGTTATACTCGATGGTGACTTGTGACTTAGTATCGGGACGCAAGTAGGTCATTTGTTTGCCTTCCTTACGTATATGCGCGAGTGTATAAACTAAGGTATGCGCCAGGTCGAGGGTGAGAGGCATAAAACTCTCGGTTTCGGCAGTAGCATATCCGAACATCATACCTTGGTCACCGGCACCTTGTTCCAGTTTCTGCTGCTTACTTACTCCCATATCGATATCGGCTGACTGTTCATGCAAGGCTTGCAGGATACCACAACTATTGGCTTCGAACATATACTCGGCCTTGTTGTAACCGATGCGTTGAATGGTTTGGCGCACTACGGCAGGTATATCCACGTAACATTTAGCCTTCACTTCACCGGCCACAATAACTTGTCCGGTAGTGACTAAGGTCTCGCAAGCCACGTGACTATCAGGGTCTTGCGCCAAGAAATTGTCGAGTACGGCGTCGCTAATCTGGTCAGCGACTTTGTCAGGGTGTCCTTCGGACACTGATTCAGAAGAAAATAAATACTTTTTCATTTTAGCATTTCTTTTTATGGAGGGTTGCAAGTAGATTAAATCTGTCCCTCCGGATTGATAATATGTTGTTGCAGGGCTTGTCGGAATTGTTCTGTGGAGCCCATATCTTGTATCGTTTTGAGGTTCATGACGCGCTGTCTGACGGACTGCACGGCATGTTTCTCAAGTTTCTCGCGAGTGGGTGTAATGGCTTTTTGCAGCACATCAAAGTCCACGTCATACAGCATGGTTGAATGCACAATCGTGGCGTTTTTAAGGGCTTGGCAAGCACTTCCACTCACTTTATGTCCATTGACGAGTATGTCGTTATGCTGGGTAGAGACGGCGGGGTATCCCATTGCTCGCAGTGCCGCTGCCACCCGTTCTATGAACGCTGCAAAGACCGATTCGCTGTGGGTAGAAGGCGTTATATAGGATAACATGACGTTGCCTCGATCGGCATAGACGCATCCTCCTCCACTCTGCCGTTGCACCATCGCGATGCCGTGGTTATTGCAGAAATCGATATCCATCTCCTGCTCTTGGATTTGGTGATGACCATAGATGACGGTAGGCGGAACTATCCACGTGAAGAATGTCTCTTCCTGCACGTTCTGAGCCACCTCGTGCTCCTTATCCAAGTACCAGGTAAGCGGTTGATTTTCTAATATACGACAGGTTCGCATAGTTCTTTTCCTCGGCAGAAACGCACTTTTATCTGGCGGTCATCGCCTAAGTAGACGAAACGTTCCAAACGTTGCTGCAGGGTGTAGTTATCATAGTTGAGGTCAGCATCGTCAATGACCAAGGCATCAAATTCGTACCCGGGTTCAAAACTGCCTACTTTGCCAAAGAAAGCACCGCCGGCCTTGGTAGCCAAGTAGAAAGCCTCGTTAAGGCTGAGGAACTGGAGTTGACCTTGTGTGCGGGCATACTGCAGTTTGCTGACTTGAATGACATACTGCATCACATGTGGGATGGACAAGTCATGTCCGCCACTGATGTCCGAGCCGATAGCCACAGGTATGCCTTCGTTCATGAACATACGAATAGGCGCCATACCGGAAGCCAAGTTGCAGTTAGATGTAGGGCAATGCACCACAACGACTTGGTTGCGTTTCATCAGTTCCATCTCTTCGCCGTCTGTATAGCAGCAGTGTGCCATGAGCGTAGGTTGCTGTCCAAATAGTCCGTAATGGTTATAGGCGTCGCCGTAACAGGTAGATTGAGGTTCGAGTTCCTTCACCCAAGTTATCTCGCCTCTGTTCTCGCTCAAATGGGACTGCACGGGCAAGTTGAGTTCCTTAGCCAAATCGCCTAATGCCTGCATCATACCTTCCGTGCAAGAAGGCACGAAACGCGGTGTGACGATAGGACGAACCAAACCATCCTGACCATTCTTGAGCAAGTAGGCATATAAATCGCGTACACCGGCCACTATCTCTTCGGTTGTATTGGACAATGTCTCGGGTCCGTTACGGTCCATACCAACCTGCCCCACCATGGCACCCATGCCGGCTTTAAGGAAGAGGTCCGCCAAGATGCGAGTAGCATCCGGATGAATAGTAGCAAAGACAGCGCTGCGCATCGTACCGTTCTTCCATAGATCATGTACGAAGCGACTATAGACGCGCTGAGCATAGTGCGTATCGCTAAACTTAGACTCCTCCGGGAAAGTGTATGTATTGAGCCATGGCAGCAGTTCCAAGTCCATTGCTATACCTGAATTGCGGTACTGAGGAGCATGTAAGTGCAGGTCATTAAAAGCCGGAATGAGCAGTTTATCTCCGTAATCGGTCACCGGTTGGTTGGTGTACTCGGCGGGCAGTTGGTCATAAACGCCAACTACACGACCTTGGTCATCCACTACGAGATAGCCATGCTCAATGATGCGAAAAGCATCTTTGGTAGGAGTGTCAATTAGGTTAGCACGATAGATTTTCATAGGTATTATTTTTTTGCGTTTTTCTTGCCAAAAAACAGTAGTTGAATCAGGAAATTAGCGATACCGGCCACGAAGATCACCACTAAACTGATGATGCCGTCATCCACCGAACTGAACCATTTAACAGCCAGTGGCAGCAGCACTAATTGCAGCACCAAGTTCACGCCACGGGCCAATGTAAATCCTCCGGCGTTCTTGAGTGTAGGACGTGTACCAAACGTGTACCAGTTAGTCATCACATAGTTAGGAATCATCTCAAGGACGAAACCAATCACGAATGCCACGTAGTAGAGCGGTGTATTTTTTTCCGGGTCCCCGAGCGGCATCATTGCCAATAGGAAGAAGCCCGTTTGCACAAACGACCCAATGCCGCCGATGATCATGAATCGGACGACGTTCTTGATTTTTTCGGGCAGATATGAAGTGGGTAGTCGCAGTGTCATAACATCTTCAGCATTTCGTCCATTGCATCTTGTAATCCGTTCACGTCGCGTCCTCCGGCAGTAGCCAAAGCGGGTTGTCCGCCACCGCCACCTTGGATGAAGCGTGCAGCAGCCTTAATCATATTACCGGCACTCTTGCCTTCGGCTACCAGCGGTTGACTCAGATAAACAGTCAAAGCCGGTTTACCGTCGCATTGGGTGGCAGCCACTAAGGCAAAGCGTGTGTTATCGAATTGTTGTTTGAGGGTTGCCACCATGTCGCGAGCAAAAGTAGGTGCATATTCGCCTTGCAGTTTGAGCAATTGGATGCCGTTGAAATCGGTGATTTGACTAAGCAGAGCCTTGGCTTTTTGGGCAGTGGCAGCAGCTTCCATCTCTTCCAGACGTTTCTTGGCAGCAGCCAGTTCGTCTTGCACTTTCTGTATGGCACCCACCAGGTCTTTGGTGTTATTGAATAAGTCCTTAGCCTGTTGCAGGGCATCTGCCTCGGCTTCGTATAGGTTCTCGGCAGCCTTAGCGGTCACAGCCTCAATACGTCGTACGCCGGCAGCCACGGATGTCTCCATCACGATGCGAACCGAACCGATACGACCGGTACTACTCACGTGACAGCCACCGCATAGTTCTACGCTGGGTCCGTATTTGATGACACGTACATCTTCGCCGTATTTTTCTCCAAACAAGGCCATTGCGCCCATTTCGCGAGCCTTGGCAATCGGTGTATGACGGCTTTCCTCCAAGTGGTAGTCGGCACGAATGAGCTCGTTAGCCAATCGCTCTACTTGGCGCAGTTCGTCGGGGGTCACTTTCTGGAAGTGCGAGAAGTCAAAACGCAGACTCTCGGGGGTCACCAAACTACCCTTTTGCTCGACGTGGTTGCCCAATACAGTACGCAGCGCATTATGGATAAGGTGAGTAGCCGAGTGGTTGCATGCAATAGCCTGACGGCGGTCTGCATCCACCACGGCACGGAAGGCACCATCTATGTCAGCCGGCAACTCCGTCACGATATGTACGGGCAGACCGTTCTCACGTTTAGTATCAATCACCCTCACGCTCTCGTTTGCGTTTACGTTTACGTTTGCGTTTTCGTTTACGTTTGCGTTTTCGTTTACGTTATCGTTTGCGTTCAACACCCCCGTATCGCCTACTTCACCACCCATCTCGGCATAGAAAGGAGTCTTATCCAGCACGATTTGGTAGAAGTCTTTATTTTTCTGCGATACCTTGCGGTATTTAAGTACGCGCACGTCGCATTCGAGTTGGTCGTAACCCACGAACTCCGTCTCTCCTTCGGCGAGGACAGTCCAGTCGCCCAAGTCTTGTTTATTGGCGCTACGTCCCATCTCTTTCTGATGTTCCAGAGCGCGGTTATACTCCTCCTCATTAGTGGTCATGTTGTTCTCACGCAGGATGAGTTCAGTCAGATCCAACGGGAATCCGTATGTATCTTTCAGGGTGAACACATCTACGCCACTTATCTCTGTCTTACCGGCTTTGCGGGCTTCGGACATCAGTTTATCCAACAGACCTATACCTTTATCAAGGGTATTGAGGAAAGCCTCTTCTTCGGCTTTGATGACCGGAGTCACCTGTTGCTCTTGCTTAACGAGTTCCGGATAAGCCTCACCCATGTCGGCAATCAGTTGAGGAATGAGTTTATATAGGAAAGCCTCACGTTGGTTGAGGAACGTATAAGCATAGCGCACGGCACGGCGCAAGATACGGCGGATGACATATCCTGCCTTCTCGTTGCTGGGCAATTGACCATCGGTGATGGCAAAAGCAATCGTTCGTATATGGTCGGCAATGACGCGCATAGCGATATCGGTGTTCTCGTCCTTGCCATAGGTGCAGGAAGTGAGTTCACCTATCTTGCGCAACATGGGTTGGAAGACGTCCGTGTCGTAGTTGGACTGTTTACCTTGAATAGTGCGCACCAGACGCTCAAAGCCCATTCCGGTATCAATCACTTTCTTGGCAAGGGGCTCCAGACTGCCATCAGCCTTGCGGTTGAACTGCATAAACACGATGTTCCATATCTCAATCACCTGTGGGTGGTCTTTATTCACCAACTCACGTCCGGGCACTTTGGCTTTCTCGGCATCGCTACGACTATCCACGTGGATTTCGGAGCAAGGACCACAAGGTCCGGTATCGCCCATCTCCCAGAAGTTATCGTGCTTATTGCCATTGATGATATGGTCCTTAGGCAGGTGCTTCTCCCAGATGGCAGCAGCCTCGTCGTCACGACTTATCCCTTCTTCGGGGTTGCCTTCAAAGACAGTGGCGTACAGGTTTTCAGGGTTAATCTTGAGCACATCCACGATGTATTCCCATGCATAGTCGATGGCTTCGGCTTTGAAGTAGTCGCCGAAAGACCAGTTACCCAACATCTCGAACATGGTGTGGTGGTAGGTATCGTGACCCACTTCCTCCAAGTCGTTGTGCTTACCGCTGACGCGCAGACATTTCTGACTATCTGCTACACGGGGGTATTTAATAGGGTCGTTACCTAAGATGATACCCTTGAAGGGGTTCATACCGGCATTGGTGAACATAAGTGTCGGATCATCTTTGATCACCATTGGTGCCGAAGGTACTATCTGGTGTTGTTTGCTTGCATAAAAGTCCAAGAAGGACTTGCGAATTTCTTTACTTGTCATTATATTGTAGTTATCAGTTGTCAGTATTCAGTTTCTATAGCGCACACTTTTGCGACTGCAAAGGTACACTTTTTTTTGCATATATGCAAATAAAAATGCAACAAACTGCCCTAAACGGTAAGTTTTTATAAATCAATGTATGTTGGGAAGCCGAGGACCTTCGTCCCTTCGACCGTGAACCCTTCGTCAAAAGCGTCTTAGGGCTGTAATCCCCCTCGACACTTAACGCTACAAAAATAAGGGCGACCTTTCGGATCGTCCTTATGTGTTAATAGTTATATACGTACTTGCGATGCCTGATTTTTTGGTTCACGTCTTGTGTCCCAAATATCCACAACATTGATTTTATCTGAAATAAAATAGATTAATTTATTATACTTAGCCAGCCGAATGCTTCTCAATTCTACCGAACCTCCTTTCAAAAGAGGTTCTTCAATGCCAGCCTTGGGGTTTTCAATCAGCTCTTGTTCTACATCAATAGTTGCATTAATGTAATTAACCATTGATAGATACCCAAATTGGCGTTCAATATATCGCGCCGTATCCTCCCATAATGAATATGCCTCTTTTTCCCAAACAAGTTGCATCATAGCGCAAATTGGTGTATTAGGTCCTCACGTTTTTGAGCGCAATCCTCTTGTGTGTAATAGTTTCCTGCCTCAATCTGCTGCACACCATGATTTGCACGGGCCTGCAACTCCTCAACAGTATAAGGAGTAGTAGCCTCATTGGC
>JAGHTR010000086.1 GCA_018065205.1 Candidatus Colicola caccequi | reverse complement strand
CTGCTTGCGCAACTTCTTCTAACCATTGTTGTTTTGCATCAAGCATTCCTTGAAACACTCGTGCTGCTTCCTTTGCGGTCCAAGTCTTCTTTTCCATAGTTATTCTTAAATAAGGGTTATTTATGTTATATTCAAGTTTATACAATTTTTGTTCCAAAGCGTAATAAACGCTTTCTTTTAACATGTCATGCAGGACTTTCACCTGCTGCCGAAAGCACTCTTTCAGCGTCGCAAAATGCTCACCATATTTACATTAAATTCATTTTGCGGTGCAAAATTACAAAGAAATTTTGATATTTGCAAATAAAAATGAAAAAAATAGCCAATTAACCAATTAGGAATGAGCCAATGGAAAAGGACAATGCCGCGAAGGCGGCGATGAAATCGTCAGACAAGAACGAAGTTTACTGGCAAAAGAGTGGCAATTGGTCAGGATGTGACTCAAAATGATTGCCAATAACAACGATGTCAGCACCGGCTTGGAAAGCAGCGTGCATAGCCTCTGGCGTGCATATCCCGCCACCAACGATAAGGGGGATGGAAATGGCCTTTCTTACACTTGCTATTATATCTGTAGAGACAGGAGTTAATGCTCCGGACCCGGCTTCCAAATAGATGAGTTGCTTACCTAATAGTTGTCCGGTTATAGCCAAATCGGTTATGTATTTGACTTGATTTTGTGGAATGGGTGTGGAATGAGAGGCCTGTGCTACACTAGTTGTCTTCCCTCCATCAATAAGAATGTATCCCATTGGGATAGATTCCATTTTAGCGGCCATGATAGCAGGAGCCGCAGCCATTTGTCGTCCAATTAAGACATCTGCCGATTGTGCGGATAAGACGGAAAGAAACAGAATGGCATCTGCATCGGCTGTGAATTGATTTCCATTGCCAGGAAAGAGTACAATAGGGCGTGATGTAATGGCGCGTATTTTTCCGATGAAATCAGGTGCGATAGCGCCTGTACTGCCTCCAACAAGGACGATGTCGGCTTTATTTAATTCTCCTGCTTGGAAGTTGATAGGCCGTTCGGGGTCAAGCAGAACAGCAAGCATTTTGTGGTTGTGTTGATGAGCAGATAATATGTATTCCAGAACTGATTGCATATCAAAAAATCACTTTGTCCATCGGAAAGACTCAATCATACGGGTTACATCCGTTTGTAGGTAATCAATAATGGGGGCTAACGAATCGCGATTAGGTACGCAGTTGATATAAACGGATCCCCGAACGAAATGTTTGGTTGAGTCTGTCAGGTAGAATTGGACCGGCGTAGCCGTATTTCCTTCGAGGGAGAAGTACATGCCATGTACATTTTGAATTGAATCGTGGTATTCTCGTTCAGGAATGGCGGTTGCTTTTATAGCATGAGAGTACACAAACTCATTAGCATCATCTAACAACTGTCGCAAGTTATGATGAATGGGTTTGTAGGAACAGTAGATAGTGGCGTTTAGGGAGGGGTAGTTTATATTAACCCAATAGTGTTCATTAGGCTCCGGAATGATGACCGGCTCAGCCGAAGTAGATAATTGGAAGGCATAAGGAAAGGATTTTAGCACCGGATTCAGTTCGGATGGTTGATATTGGGGTAGGGGTAATGTGATGCGATAATATCCATATTCCCTAGGTATGGCAGGTTTGGAACACGCGCACAAAAAAACACATGTTCCAATCAGTATTATCCGGCAAGCATATATGGACCACTTATTCCTCATAATAATGTATTTTTCGAGTGCAAAATTACAAAAAACAAATGAAATGTGCAAATTTTTTCAAAAAAATCGCGCACGCGCTTGCATATATGGGGATTTTTGTGTATATTTGCACGATTTTTGGATAACTATGGCACAATCAACATCAAATATTACCATGAACACGAACAATTATTGTGTAATTATGGCTGGTGGTATAGGCAGCCGTTTTTGGCCTTACAGCCGCAACCATAGGCCGAAGCAGTTTTTAGATTTCTTTGGTACGGGCAAGTCACTTTTGCAGATGACGGTAGATCGTTTTCGTCCATTGGTCCCAATTGAGAATGTCTTAATTGTTACGAATGTGTTGTATAGGGATCTTATCTTGGAACAGATACCGGATATGAAGGCGGATCAAGTGCTCTGCGAGCCGGCTCGTAGGAATACGGCACCATGTATAGCGTATGCTGTTGCGCATATCCGTGCAATGGCTTTTCAAAAAGTGTACGGAAGGCATATGCAAAAGGATGAAGTGGTGGATTGGAATGATGAAAAGTTGAATGTACGGATGGTTGTTGCTCCGTCGGATCATTTGATTTTGCAAGAGGCAGAGTTTCAGCGAGTTATTTCTGAAGGGTTAGAGTTTGTGAGCCAAAATGATTCGTTATTAACATTGGGAATGAAGCCTACTCGTCCGGAGACGGGTTATGGATATATTCAGATGGCAGGTAATGAGGGGGTACTGAGAAAGGTTAAGACCTTTACGGAAAAGCCTAATTTGGAGTTGGCAAAAGCTTTTGTAGAGAGTGGCGAGTTTGTGTGGAACTCAGGTATCTTCCTTTGGAATCTTCGTACTATTTGTGGTGAGATTTCTAGAAATATCCCTGATTTAGCCGAGAAATTCGCAGCAGGAGAGTGTTATATGGGAACGGAGGAAGAAGAGGCGTTTATTGAGAAGATGTTTCCTTCTTGCCCTAACATTAGTATTGACTATGGGGTGATGGAAAAAGCCAAGTCTGTTCATGTCATGATGGCTGATTTTGGTTGGTCTGATTTAGGAACATGGGGCTCGTTGTATGACTTAAGCAATAAGGATGAGCATCAGAATGTTTCGTTGAAGTGCACTACAAGTTTTTACGATAGTGAAAACAATATAGTGGTTTTGCCGGAGGGTCATCTGGGCGTGATTAAGGGTTTGAACGGCTATATAGTAGCAGAATCGGATGGTGTGTTGCTGATTTGTCCCAAGAAAGATGAGCAGCAGATTCGTGATTTTGTAAAAGATGCAGAAGTTAAATACGAGGGTAAATTCAATTAATAGATTATGAGTTACTTGAATTTTGATAAGACGCTTTTAGTTAATCTGGAGCGCAGTCTAAGTAAAGAAATGATCCGTACCAATCGTGCGGGGACTTACAATTCAACAACGTTAACCGATTGCAATACGCGTAAGTACCATGGTCAATTAGTTCTGCCTATTCCTGAATTAGGTCCGAACAACTATGTTTTGTTATCGTCTTTGGATGAGACGGTTATCCAACATGGGGCAGAGTTTAATTTGGGTTTGCATAAATATGGTCCGAATTTATACATGCCGAACGGGCATAAGTATATTCGTGAATTTGAATGCGAAGTAATTGCTAAAACAACCTATCGAGTAGGCGGTGTCATTTTGACCAAGGAGAGATTATTAGTTAGTTTTGAACCACGAGTTTTAATTCGTTACACATTGGTAGAGGCTATATCTCCAATTACGATGCGTTTCCGTCCCTTCTTGGCTTTCCGCAATGTGAATGAGTTGACGCATGAGAATGAGCGTGCTAACACCAATATGGATGAGGTGCAAAACGGTCGCAAGAACCGGATGTATGACCAATTCCCATATCTGTATATGCAGTTCTCAAAGAAAGTAGATTATTGCCATAATCCTGCATGGTACAAGGGCATTGAGTATCAGAAGGAGCAAGAGCGAGGATATGAGTATAAGGAGGATCAAATGGTTCCGGGTTACTTTGAACTCACTCTGAAAAATGGCGAGAGCGTGATTTTCTCGGCGGGTATTAGTGAAGTTAAGACAACTACATTGAAGACGTTGTGGCAAAAAGAGTTGGAACGTAGAAATGTACGTAATGACATGTTTGCTTGCTTGAAGAACTCTGCAGCACAGTTCTACAAAAGAGAAGGAGATAAATGCTATTTACTAGCCGGTTATCCATGGTTCCATGCATCGGCTCGTGAGATGTTTTTCTCTACTCCCAGTTGCACATTGGATATAGATCGTCCGGAGTATTGGGATGCCATTATAGATAAGACTGCCATAGGTGAGATAGAGGCTTATATTGACGGACGCAAAGAGGAATGTCATATTTCCGATATGGATCAACCGGATGCTTTATTGTGGTTCATCCGCGGTATTCAGAAGTATGCCCATAAGTATACGGTCAAACAGGCAGCGGATAAGTATGGTAAGTTAGTGACGGACCTTATTCAGTATTACCGTAAGCAGCAACATCCAAGAGCTATTGTTCACCAAAATGGACTGATTTGGGTAGATGGAACTAATCGTCCGGCTTCTTGGATGGGAGCAGAGGAGAATGGACGTCCTATTACTCCACGAACGGGGTATATAGTGGAGGTGAATGCCTTATGGTATAATGCCCTTAAATTTGCATCCGAATTGATGCGCGAAATGGGAAAGGAAATAGGTGCAGACCTAATGGATTACCAAGCAGAAATTACGCGAGAGGCTTTTGTGCAGACTTTCTGGAATGGCATTTATTTGAATGACTACGTGATTAATGATTATCAAAATCGTGAAGTTCGTCCTAATCAGATTTGGGCAGTAGGTTTGCCTTATTCGCCTTTGGATAGGAAACAGCAAAAAGCCGTTGTAGATATTTGTACAAAGGAACTATTGACACCTCGAGGATTACGGACTTTGTCGCCTAAGAGCGGTGATTATCGTCCTATTTATGTGGGAGGTCAAGAGGAGCGTAACCGCAATTTCCACAATGGTCCAGTATGGCCGTTTACGATTGCGGCGTATGCGAGAGCGTATATGAACGTGTACAAGCATAGCGGTGTTAGTTTTATGC
The DNA here is from genome assembly GCA_018065205.1 of Candidatus Colicola caccequi. Taxonomy (GTDB): domain Bacteria; phylum Bacteroidota; class Bacteroidia; order Bacteroidales; family Paludibacteraceae; genus Colicola; species Colicola caccequi. The sequence goes on along the minus strand of JAGHTR010000086.1, from coordinate 10,638 downwards.
AACGTTTATTAGTTGGCTACGAAGTAGAGATGAGTGCATTATGTATTGGTACCCTAAATGAGTTGTATGATGGCAACCCGCCATATAAAGGTCATGGAGGTATGTCTTATGCACCAAGCGTGGCTGCAGTTATTTCCGTATTAGATACCTTGAAAAAATACCAAGAACAATGAAAGCATTAATGTTTGGGTGGGAGTTTCCTCCACATATTTTAGGTGGTTTAGGTACCGCCAGTTATGGCTTGACCCGTGGTATGGCTCAGCAGGAAGATTTGGAAATTGCCTTTGTCCTTCCGAAGCCTTGGGGAGATGAAGATCAATCTTTTCTACGCATTATAGGTGCCAATTCGGTTCCTGTACCTGGGCGTGGTTGTATAGAGTTTTCCGGTCGTTATCCGGATAACTTGGTAGAAGAGATTGGTAATTATGAAGCAGTAGCCAGAGAGATAGCATGGCGAGAGGATTTTGATGTGATACATAGCCATGATTGGTTAACCTATCCGGCAGGTATTGCAGCGAAGTACATCAAACATAAGCCATTGGTGATCCATGTTCATGCAACGGATTTTGACCGTAGCCGTGGTAATGTTAATCCAACTGTTTATGCCATTGAGCGTCGCGGTATGGATGAGGCTGATCATATCATGTGTGTAAGCAATTTGACGCGTCAAACTGTGATTGAGAAGTATGGGCAGAATCCGGATAAAGTAAGTACGGTTCATAATGCTGTAGAGCCACTGGCTCATCCGGAAGATTTTGTTAAGCATAAACGTAAAGATAAAATCGTTACGTTCTTAGGTCGTATTACGATGCAAAAAGGTCCGGAGTATTTTGTAGAGGCTGCGGCTAAGGTGTTGGAGAAGACGGATGGTGTACGTTTTGTGATGGCCGGTAGTGGTGATATGATGGCTAAAATGATAGACTTGGTTGCTCAGCGTGGTATCGCAGATAAATTCCACTTCCCCGGATTTATGCGAGGCAAGCAAGTACAAGACATTTTGGCTGATTCGGATGTTTATATTATGCCGAGTGTAAGTGAACCTTTTGGTATCTCACCATTGGAGGCGATGCAGGTAGGCTGTCCAAGTATTATATCGCATCAATCCGGATGTGCAGAGATCTTGCAACATGCAATCAAGACGGATTATTGGGATATAGATGCAATGGCAGATGCTATTTATGCGATTATCAAGTATCCGGCTATGTACAAGAGTCTTCACGAATTAGGTCAAGAAGAAGTTAATAACATTCGCTGGTATGATGCCGGTTTGAAGGTTCGTGCGGTTTATGACCGAGTTTGTGGTAGGTATTAATTCATTTAGTTAATCAACAATTTAATAGTAGAAATTTAATTTTATTGCAGTATGAAGAATATTTGTTTTTGCTTTCAAATGCATGTTCCTTATCGAATGAAACGCTATCGCTTTTTTGATATAGGGCAAGACCATTATTACTATGATGACATGGCCACAGAAGAGTATTTGACGTGGTTAGTAGAGACTTCTTATTTGCCATTAATGCGAACCATCCAGGAGATGATTAAGTTATCCAAAGGACGTTTCCATTGCGGTATTAGTGTAACGGGCGCTACATTGGAACTATTTGAACAATATTGTCCCGAGATGATTGATCAATTGAAGGACTTATGTGCCACCAAGTCGGTTGAATTATTGGCTACTCCTTTCTCTTATTCGTTGGCAGGAGAGTTTGATGAGCGCGAACTGGAGAATCAGTTGGAGCAAACGAGTAACATTACGAATGAGTTATTTGGTGTTCGCCCAACGGTTGTATGGAATACAGAATTGCTTTATTCGGATGAATTGGCATCACTATTGCATAAGGCCGGATACAAGGGCATTATGACCGAAGGTGCCAAACATATTTTGAGTTGGAAGTCTGCTAATTATGTTTATCAGTCAGCAGGAAATCCTAAAATGAAAGTATTGGCGCGTAATGCTGCGTTGAGTGATGAATTAAGTTTCCATTTCTCGGATCCGGGTTGGTATAATTATCCGATGGATGCAGAGAAATATGCTAATCAGTTGAATACGCTGCCGGAGGGAGAAAACCTAATCAATATTTGGTTAGGAGCAGAGACTTTTGGCGTTCGTCAGCAAGCGGGTAGTGGCATCTTTGATTTCTTACGTGCATTACCCTACTATGCCTTGGAACGTGAAATGGGATTTGTAACGCCATCTGAAGCTATCCGTAAGGCTACTGCAACCACAGACGTTCTATCGTCTCCGTATGCTCTGACTTGGGCTGGTGAGGCAAAGGATTTAAGTATTTTTGCCGGTAATGATTTGCAGCAAGAAGCAATTCAGAAGTTGTATGCTGTAGCAGAGCGCGTTAAGATGTGCCAAGATAAGCGACTGAAGGCCGATTGGGCAAGATTACAAGATGCTAATTACTTGCATCAAATGAATCATATTGACCAAGGATTAACTCAATATGAATCGGCTTATGATGCGTTTATCAACTATATGAATATCTTGGCCGACTTCCTGCAATTGGTTGACGAACAATATCCAACTACGATTGAAAATGAGGAATTGAATTCGTTGCTTAAGACAATCAACAACCAAGAGAAGGAAATTGCCCAACTCCAAGGAGAAGTACGTAAATTAAAAGCAAAGAAGAAATAAAGTGAAGCAGGTGCGGACTTGGAGTTGGTTAATTCTGGTACTTTTAGTATTAGGGATAGGGGAAGTTTCAGCAAAAATGAAACTTCCTAAGACAGTCGTGCATGCATGGACATTGCCGGAACCTTTGGGCTTGGCAGACACGGTGGAAGTGGACAGTACATTCAAGAATTTCCCAATGCGCAATGAGTTGTATGATCTGAGTATATGCAATATCTACAATGGTAACTTGGTTTCTCCAACTATGTCTGCTATCTATTTTAATCGCACCCATAAAACTCAGTTTTTCTTTGGCGACGCATACGATATCTACACGCCTACTCCGCATGATGTTCGTTTTTATAATACTACAACGCCTTACTCCTCTATTTCATATAAACGCGGATTCAAGACTTACCATGAGGATGATGAGTTGAAGTTCTTCTTCACGGGTAATGTAACCAAACGGTTTAATTTAGGAACGACGCTTAATTTCACGAATGCTGTGGGACATTATCGATCCCAAGCCGGTAAAACATTCAATGGTAGTGTATTTGGTTCGTATAATGGCAATCATTATAGTTTGCAGGCGGCTTTCACGTTTAATAATATGAGTTCGTTTGAGAATGGAGGGTTGACCGATCCTAATCAAATCAGTAATTCTGAAATGGAAACGGAAGATATACCTACCAATCTTAATGCGATGACGGGTTATCGGTATTTAAGTGGGTATTTGAATCATTATTATAGCATTTGTGTGGAGCGTGAGCAGACCGTTCATTATCGAGAGCGTGATTCACGTGGAAGATGGATGGATTTGGATTCAACGCGTATCGTTTATGTGCCTGTTACTACGTTCAGACATGTTTTTGAGGTTAGCGACCAAACTAGACGTTATGTGGAGAAAGAACCACAAACATTTTATCCGAATAGTTACTATAACTCACAAAACACACGTGATTCGGCGGCTTATTTATCAATAAAAAACACTTTATCCATCACGTTTGAAGAGGAGTTTAATACGAAACTTAAATTTGGTGCAACAGTGTTTGTGATGCACGAGGCAGAGCGACGTTTGTTTGGTGTTGGACGAGGATTAGACTTATCTAATAGCACGGTTTATTATAACGATGTGTTGTCCTCGTCTTTTTCTCAGATGGATCAATTACGTTGGCATTATGAGTGGAATAATAGCCTTATAGTGGGAGGTGAATTATATAAAAATCGTGGTAAGTATATCCATTATGGCTTTGGTGGTAATGTGGCTGTCGTTGGTGCTAAGATAGGTGAATTCAAAGTGTTTGGTCATCTGAATGCAGGATTCCGTTTGGGTAAAGATAGCATGACTATTGATGCAGCCGCTTCGTTCGAAAATGAAACGCCGGATTCTTATGCCTGCCATTATTTTGGTAATCATGCCCGCTGGGGATATAGTGATAATACGTATGATGCTATTCAATTGGATAAAACGTATCGTTTCCATGTCGGTGGCCAGGTGGCCTATCCGACAAAGTGGCTTACTCCTCGTATTAAGGTGGACTACGAGAATATCTCACGATATATCTATTTTGATATAGATCACAATACCCCTCAGCAGATGGCTAGTGGTAAGAGTATATCGGTTTTGGCAGCAGATGTAGAGTTGGATATCACTACACCATGGCTTAACATGGATAACCATGTCATTTATCAGTATGCTTCCGATGGCCCAATAACTGTCCCAACCGTTTCGTTATACACGAATCTTTATTATCATGGCGTTTGGTTTAAGGCATTGGATGCACAAATAGGCATAGACTTAAAGTATAATACGCGCTATTATGCCCCCATTTGGAATCCTGCTATTGGTCAGTTCTGTGCCCAGAATAAAGAGAAGGTGGGTAATTATCCAACTTTGAGCGCGTATGTCAATTTCTATGTCCGTTTATTGCATTTGCGCTTCTTTGCGATGTACCAACATTGGAATACAACCATTATGTCAAGATACTACTTTACTATGCCGGGATATCCTGAAAATCCGGATGTTTTCAGAGCCGGTTTAGCATTCTATTTTTATAAGTAATATGGACTATACACAACATACACATAAGGTATTGGAATTCGCTAAGCAAGAAGCGGAGCGATTGCAAAATATATCTATTACGCCGGAACATCTGGTATTGGGTATTTGTCGTATTCAAGAAAGTAAGGCGTACGAATTATTATGTCGTTCCGGTGTTGTTTTAGACGAATTTAAACTACGACTGGAGGAGCATCTTCATACGTATACACAATCGCCTAATGCCAAAGGATTGGGATTTTCCCAAGCGACGCATATAATCATGGAAATGTCGCATTTGGAGGCAGAGTCTTATCAGGATCATTCGTGTGGAACAGTCCATGTCTTATTGGCTATTTTGCACCATCGTGCTAATTATCCGGCAATGCTTTTGGATAATGAGTATAATGTGAATTATGATACCATAGAGCGTCTTTATCCTCATCCAACAGATATCAGTAATAATGACTCTATATTGCAGGAAAAAGAAGACTTCCCTTCCGAGATACTTTCTCATTTGGCAGGCGCTGGATTCGTGTTACTAAATGGAGCGTTGAAGAATGGAATGGTGGCTATGAAGAATTTGGCAGTTGGAGAGAATAAGACAGTGGCACAAGAGGAGGAACATGATGATGCTCCTAAATCTGAAACGCCACTATTAGATCGCTATGGACGAGATTTAACCCAACAAGCTAAGATGGGGTTATTAGACCCTGTGATAGGCCGACAAAACGAGATACTGCGTCTGGATCAAGTGCTGAAACGTAGGAGAAAGAATAATCCTATTTTGATTGGAGAGGCCGGGGTAGGAAAGACTGCTATCGTAGAGGGCCTGGCTCAGAAATGGTGCACTAGCCGAATCGATGCAGTTCGTCAGCGCCGTTTGATTGCATTGGATATGGCTGCTATTGTGGCAGGAGCATCTTTTCGAGGAGAGTTTGAACAGCGGATGCATGATATCATCGAGGAGGCACGAACGCATACTAATTGTGTCTTATTTATAGATGAAATCCATACTATTGTAGGGGCAGGAAATATGCGAGGCGCATTGGATGCAGCCAGTATTATGAAGCCGGCTTTGTCCCGCGGAGAAGTGCAATGTATAGGTTCAACAACTATTGCGGAGTATCGCCAAAGCATAGAGAAAGATGCTGCATTGGAAAGACGTTTCCAAAAAGTATTGGTAGAGGCTCCGGGCATTGAAGAAAGTTATCGCATCTTACAGGGCTTAAAATCCTGTTATGAAAGACATCACAAGAAAACTTATACGGATGAGGCCTTGCGTGCATGCGTGGAACTAAGCAGTCGTTATTTGCCGGATCGAGAACTGCCGGATAAGGCCATTGATGTGATGGATGAAGCCGGTACACATACTATGCATACTACGATTACGGAAGAGGATATCGCTCGCGTTGTTAGCATGATGTCCGGTGTTCCTGTGCATCGTGTAGCACAAAAGGAAAAAATACAATTGCAGCAACTGCCTACCAATCTGAAGAAGCGTGTTATAGGTCAAGATAAGGTTATCGACCAAGTGGTACGTGCCATTCGGCGTTCACGACTGGGATTACGCGACGCGAATCGTCCTATCGGAACATTCTTCTTTATGGGCTCAACAGGTGTGGGAAAAACATACTTGGCACAATGTTTGGCCGAAGAATTATTTGGCAGTCGAGACGCCATCATCCGTTTTGATATGTCCGAATATATGGAAAAACATGCGGTGTCACTTTTGGTTGGTGCACCTCCGGGCTATATCGCCCATGAAGATGGCGGTAAATTGACGGAAGCGGTGCGTAGAAAACCTTATTCCATCGTGCTGTTTGATGAGATAGAAAAAGCCCATCCGGATATATTTAATGTCTTATTGCAGGTGTTGGATGAAGGACGATTGACCGACCGGCAAGGACATTCGGTGGATTTCCGAAATACAATTATCATAATGACCTCCAATGTGGGAACACGTCAATTGCAAGACTTTGGTGCGGGATCCGGATTTGAAGCCGAACAGATCACCAATTCGGTAGCGGAGAAGGTGATGGATAAGGCGTTAAAGAAGATGTTCCCACCTGAATTTGTAAATAGAATAGATGATATTATTACCTTCCAACCATTGAGTAAGGAACATATTGAAGCAATCGTTCGGATTGAATTGGGGCATCTACGCAAACGTTTATCTGATAAAGGATATCAGTTAAGCATAACTCCTGCCTCCCAACGAGAATTAATGCGCGAAGCGTACGATCCAAAGAATGGTGCGCGGCCTGTAAAGAGAGCAATCCAACGAATATTGGAAGATAAAATTACGGATGCGATTATGTCTAATCCGGATGTAGAGAAGATTAGAGTATAAGCGATTGTAAGGCGAAAAATATAAACTTTTAAATATAACTATTATGACATTAGAAATTACAGATTCCAACATTCAAGAACTCATAGCAGAGGGTTCTCCGTTAGTGGTAGATTTTTGGGCACCATGGTGTGGCCCTTGTAAGATGATGCTTCCCATTGTTGATGAATTAGCAGAAGAGTATGCCGGTAAAATTCGTGTCGGCAAGATGAATGTTGATGAGAACGTAGATGCTTGTGAGCAGTATGGTATAATGAGTATACCTACAATGCTGTTCTTTAAGAATGGAGAGTTGGTAAATCGGCACGTAGGTGCTGCTCGTAAGCAGGATATCGTTCAGCAAATAGAGGCGATTTTATAAGATAAGAAAATAAATTTAGAAATAAATTTGGAAATATCGCAAAAAAAGTGTACCTTTGCACCCGCTTTTCGTCGTGGAAAGTGTTTAATAATACCGAAAAAGCTCGCTAGAGGTTTTTCGGAGAGGAGGAGCTCCTGCCGTCTGCTGATTTAACGAAGTGGTATCAGCCTTTACGGACTGGTCGCTCCGACGAGGTCTGGTAGCTCAGTTGGATAGAGCAACAGCCTTCTAAGCTGTGGGTCCCGGGTTCGAATCCCGGCCGGATCACGAAAAAAGAAAACCTATATGCGTCAATTAAAAATTACCAAATCAATTACCAATCGCGAGTCCGCTTCATTAGACAAATATTTGCAGGAGATCGGTCGTGAAGAGTTGGTGAGTGTAGAAGAAGAAGTGGAATTAGCGGGCCGTATCCGTAATGGGGATCGTGCTGCATTAGAGCGTTTAACCCGTGCCAATTTGCGCTTTGTGGTTTCTGTCGCTAAGCAGTATCAAAATCAAGGATTGAGTTTGCCGGATTTGATTAATGAGGGAAACTTAGGACTCATTAAGGCAGCCGAGAAATTTGATGAAACTCGCGGTTTTAAATTCATATCCTATGCGGTATGGTGGATTCGCCAATCTATCTTGCAGGCACTGGCTGAGCAATCTCGTATCGTGCGTTTGCCACTCAATCAGGTCGGCTCGTTGAATAAAATTAACAAGGCTTTTCAGCGTTTTGAGCAAGAGCATGAGCGCAAGCCGTCCGCCGAGGAACTGGCTGAAGTCCTGGATATACCGGTAGACAAAATTGCGGATACACTCAAGATGTCCGGACGTCATATCTCAGTAGATGCTCCTTTCGTAGAAGGAGAAGACAATTGCTTGATTGATGTGATGGTGAATGAAGATAGCCCCAATGCAGACAGAGGCTTGATTAATGAATCGCTGTCTCGCGAGGTTGACCGTGCTTTGAATACCTTAACAAGTCGCGAGGCGGATATATTGCGTAAGTTCTTTGGCTTAGGAATGCCTGAGAAAACCCTCGAAGAGATTGGTGAAGATTTGCACCTAACGCGCGAGCGCGTACGTCAAATTAAGGAGAAGGCTATCCGTAAATTGCAAGCAGGAAATCGCAGTCGTATCTTAAAAACTTACTTAGGTTAAACTGCTACTATCTATATTATTGGCCGTTTCGGCTCATTTGGCCAATATTCAGACGGCGAGAACGGATGATTGGACAGCATTCCAAAATCCTGCGTGCTTAGACCAGCAGGAACGTTTTCAAATAAGTGCTCAATACGAAAATAAATACTTATTATCGTCCTTAAACACTGCATTAATCCAATTCGGATATTGTAACCCCTATGTCAATGTTGGCATAGGGTATTGTTTTTATGGGTATAGTAAATACCAAGAGATGCAAGTAGGCTTGTCTCTGAGCCGTCGATTTGGAAGATTCACATTAGGAGTGGGGGCTAATTATCAAACGATTTATGCCGGAGACAACCTCAAATATAAAGGTACCTTTTTCCCGTTAATAGGACTTACCGTAGATATTACTAAAAATTTTACCTTGGGTGTTTTTACATCCAATCCGTTTATGCAAAAGATACGCATTACGGATGACGAAAAAAAAGCACTCCCCGCTTTCTATTCCATAGGAACGGACTATCGGTTCTATAAAGGCTTTCATTGGTCCGTACAAGGGGATTATGGCCCAACTACAACATGGAAAGTGGCCACTTCGGTTGAATGGCAATGTGTGGAGACGGTCAACCTAAAAATCGGAGCATACTACTATAACCGGTTGGTTGGATGCTTAGGTGTTGGTCTGCGATTTGGTGGATTGAACTTGGATACTAACTTAGAAGTAGATCCAAGATTGGGGCTGAGTTTACAAGTGAGAATAGGCTATAAGATTCTATGAAAAGATGCGTATTCATCATATTAGTAAGCCTGTCTGTTGTGCATGGTTGGGGGCAAACGGTTCAGGATATTATTGCTGATGTATATGAGCAATTGGCTGAAGATGGAGGCGTGGATATGGAACAACTAACCCAAGAATTATTGGAGATTCATACCCAACCGATTAATATTAATACTGCTACCGAAGATGATTTATTGCAATTGCGTTTTTTGTCGTCTGTACAAATTGATAATATCCTTAATTACGTACAAAAACATCCGATGGCAAGCATCTATGAACTGCAGTTAGTTCCCGGGTTACGAGAGTATGAAATCCGTAATCTGATGTATTTCCTAAAAGTTGAACAGCCAAACTTACGAACGCCCATCTATGCTAAAGAGGTTTTTCATTATGCCAATCATGAACTCACCCTGCGTATGGATGCCCGTAACATAGAGAACAATGGTCAGGACCCGTTTTATGGTAATCTACGTTATCGGTTTAATTATCATAATCAGGTTCAGGCTGGTATTACCATCCAACGTTCGCCCCATGATAAGTGGAAAGAAATAGATTATGGAGGGTACATCCAACTTAAGAATATAACACCTCATCTTAAGACACTCGTATTGGGCAACTTTGAAGGGCAGTTCGGATTAGGGTTGGTGATGGGACAATCTAATCACATGGGTAAAAGTTCCTATATCCTATCCTCCGCGAATGGTGCAGAAGGAGTTCGCAAATATGGCTCGGTTAGTCCCTCTTATGATTACCTGCATGGTGTCGCCACTACGCTCACTTTTGGAATGGCAGATGTGTCTTTGTTGTATTCTATACGCGCAGAGAATTCTAATTGGCATCATGTGGTCGGAATGAATACCACTATTCATCGCAAGAACTGGAAAGTGGGATTGACGGCCCTGGAAGATATTTATTCCAAGGACTCAGCCATGACCTCATTTGGTATTAATGCCCGTTATAATCACGGACGATGGGATTTGTTTGGAGAGGTAGCCGGCACCTATAATAGCGCCCAACACTTTACCTCTAAATCAAGATGGGGAGTCGGTACCATTGTCGGCGCTAAACTGACACCTATTGACGGTCTTGGATTTTTCTTGCTATATCGTTATTATTCACCATGTTTCCAAAATCGTTATGCATACGCATTTTCCGAAAGCAGCAAAGTGGGGGATGAAAATGGCTTTTATATCGGTTCCGAAATTCGTTTATTGCCTAAATGGCGCTTTGCCTTATATGCGGATGGCTTCCGATTTGCGGATGTTAAGTATGGGGTGCCCTATCCAAGCAATGGCTTTGATGTCATGGCCCAGGCGGATTATGAAATCAACAAATCAATGATGACCTATCTGAAGTTCCG
>JAGHTR010000170.1 GCA_018065205.1 Candidatus Colicola caccequi | reverse complement strand
CCGCAGAAGAGGTGATTGCCACCACTTCTGCTAATGCAAAGACTCTTTTCCGATTAGATATATAACGTACCTACGGCGGGACCCTTTCTTGCGGGAGCAGCTTTTGGATCAACCATACTGCTCCAACTGCCCATCATCAGTGTCCTGATGGTAGATAAATCCATGACGGATGTTGTGGGTATGCAATAGTATTTCTTCATAATCGTATTATTAGCGGATTGTTTGACCTTGTGCATCATAAGTATGTGCATTATGGATGATGTACATCTTATTGCGGAAGATAACCTTATTGATGCTTTGGTTGTTTTGCTCAGTGGAATAGATGTTGGTTGCTTCACCTGGAGCATTAGGAGCGGTTCTAACGATGCTATAGTCGTTGTTCGTGCCCTTAGATAAATCTACAACATAACTTCCGTTAGCGAAGTCCCAGATTACGACACCATTCTCCATGAGATAGGTTGGAGTAGCGGTCTCGTCGATAGTGAGGCGATATCCGCCTGCCTTAGGAGCATAGATACCTAATGGGAAGATGGCTTCTTCGTCCTCTATGGAGGTCTCATTTACGCTCAGTTTTTGTCCGTACGCATTGATCCACATTTGTACAGTAGCGGTGCCGACACCGGCTTTAGCCAGGTCACGACCGATGATATACTCGGACTTGGCATCGGTAGTAGTTCTCATATACACTTGATCGCTATGGCCGCCGTTCTCCGGAGTGATGACCATCTTAATGGAGCGATTAGCCTTGGAGACTTTACGCAAAGGTGTATAAGTATTATCAACAGGATCGTTGTCAGCATCGGTCAGTTTGAGAATGGTGCTTTTTGTAGCCTGAACGAAGAACGGGCAACCAACTACGAAGGTGGCGTCACTGGTGCGAACGGTCTGGTACTGACTTAAACCATTCTGATAAACCTGAACGAAGGTCTCATCATCCGTTGTACCGTAGGAAGCGGTGACGTGGCGGAGAGCCGAGTTACCGACTGCATTCCAGTTGGCATTGGGACCTTCACCATTGGTAATTAGATTGGT